>NZ_CP108122.1:0-225312 GCF_045206345.1 Streptomyces sp. NBC_00209
TCATCGCTGCGCGATGAGCAAGCGAAGCGCCGCGCTTCGCTTGGCGCGTCCTTCCGCTTCGCTCCAGGACTACGGATGCCGGCTCGCTTCGCTCCCCGGTGCGCGCGAGCGCGGGCGTTCACTCCGCTTCGCTCCATGAACGCAATGAACGGGCCTCGCTTCGCGGTGCCTTGACGGGCCGTCACTTCATGGCTGCCCGTCAAGGGTTTCGCTTCGCTCCACCCCTACCCGTCCGCTTCGCTCCCAGATCCAGAGCCCGCTTCGCGGGCGGCTTGCTGCACAAGTAAGGAATGAGAAAGTTGGCCTCAGCCCTCTCGGCTCAGCCTGTGCTTCATTCTCTGAACTGGATTCGAACTGGACTAGAGATATCCCCCCGATGAGGCTCAGCTCGTTCGTCTGTCTGTTTTGCCCTGCACCGTGGCAAGGCGCGGCACCGGTGACCTTGCCACGTCAGGCTTCACCCGGCCGCGCAGCGCGGGATCGCCGGATACCTCTTGAGCGCCGGGGTGGCCGATCACCCCGGGTACCCGCTCGTCAGAAGACTCGTCGGTGACTCGCCCCTCGGTCACCCCGGTGACGGCTGTCCCGTATCGGTCTGAGGGAGGTTCAGTGCGGGAACGCCCTCGGCGGACGCTGACGGGGCAGCGTGGTGCGGAACTCCTCGATCACGGAACTCACCTGCCGCATCAGCGAGGTCCGCTCCAGCAGACCGAGGTAGAGATTACGGCGGGCCAGTCCAGGCAGGTCCACACAGAAGTACAGCGCCATCAGCGGGTTGATGAACAACTCGCTGCCCTTGGTCCTTTCCGTGAACCGGACATTGCCGAAGTCACCGCGCACGGCAGCGGCCACAGAACCGTTCACAATGCTCGGGTGGCTCGCGGTGTGGCGCTGGGCATGCGCCACCGCGTCAAGATACAACGCACCCTCCCGCCCCGCCCCCAGCAGCGAGAACGCGCCGAGATACGAGCCATCCCGGTCCAGAGCGGCCAAGTTCTCCAGCACGAGCGAGTGGTTCACACCGTGATACGCATCCACCCCGAAGCCAAGACAGGCCACCAGCCGGTGCGCGACCTCGTCGAGTCCGCTCACGGCGGCGAGACTCGCCATGTCCTCCTCCGGGGTGCCGAGACCGTGCTCGTCGCCGCGCATCAGGATGTCGGTGCCGCCGTCCACCAGCACGATCGCGTCAACACCACCGAGATGCTCGATCAGCGTCCGGTAGGCCGTCCGCAGCGGCCCGACCCCGATGCTCGGGAAGGCGTACACGGTCGGCGGTAGATCCTGCGTCACGAGCCACTGGGCAAGCGTCCGTTCAGGGAAATAGTCACCACGCATAGGGGTGTCGGGCCCGATGGCCGCGACGTCCTGGTCCACCCACACGTCAAGGTCCAGGCCGTACAAGTCGGCGAAAGACAGGTTGGCAAGGTGTACCTCCTTGCCCGCCGACCGCAGCGCGAGTGCGAGCGGCAGCCCGGCGTACACGTCGAAGCCGCCGCCCGCACCGGCGATGAGCACCCGTCGCACGTCGTGCAGGCGAGTGAAGAATGCGGGTTCCCCCAGAGAAATCACCGCATGACGCTAGCAGGAGGGCGAGTCGGCACCAGGGCGATCAGACTTCAGTGAGATTGAGGCCGTGGAGTCCCTGTCGTCGTCCTGAGGGGCATCGCCTACGCCCCGTCCGGTGGTGCGACGCAGGTGTGCATCTGTGCGGTACGGCCGCCGGCTGTTGTCCAGGTGGCTGGGGACGTGGAGACGTAGTGCCATCCGGCGCGTTCGTAGAGGTGGATGGCGGCCGAGGCTCCGGATTCGACCTGGAGGGCGGGGGTGCGGCCAGCGGTTGTGGCTGCTTCGGTGGCCTTGCGCAGGAGCTCTGTGGCCACGCCTCGTCTGCGGGCGTCGGTGCTGACGAAGAAGCGCGCCACGGACAGCAGTCGCTGTGGCGGCAGGCCGACTGCGGTGGCCAGTGCCTGTCCCGGGGGGTCAGCCAGCCTTCGGGGTCGACGGGCCAGTCCACTGGATAGCGATCTGCCGTGTGGACCGTGGCGAGTGCCTGGACGCAGCCCGGCATGTGGTCATCGGTACGTGGACGGATCGTCGGTTCGCTCATTGCGGGATCCTGGCACGTCACCGCGTTTGCCCGGGAGCGCAGCTGAGCACGAGGGCCGCGGCTCCGGCCAGGGCGAGCACGACTGAGGCGCTGCGGGCCATGGTGCGGCTCCTCACCTATGACGGCCGATCAGGAACGTTGCAGGGCCGCCGGACGGCGGCGGCGCAGCGCCGGGCGGGCCGGCAGGAGGACGCCCGCGGCCACGGTCACAACGACGACCAGGACGATGGCCGCCACCTGGACCGGCGGCAGATAGGGCAGCGACCCGGTGACGGACAGGCTGAACGCGGTGAGGGGGATCAGGGCGGCCAGCACGCCGACCACCAGTCCGGTGACGATCAGCACCAGGGTGCTGAGGAGGGTCCTCGTCGTAGTCGGTCGAACGTGCCATGGAGGGCTCCTGCTTCCGGTCCAGTGCTCGTCACGGGTCCCCGTAACGTCTGCTCCATGCTGCCCTGGCCGTGTGGTGCGGGTCAGTGCACCGCACACCCGAATCGGGGTGGAGCCTGCACCACCCTGTTCTACGCAGCCGCTCGGACCATGTGCACCTGGGACTTCCGCTCGGCGACGAGTGCCGCCAGGCGGTCCAGGCCCGTGTTGATGCGGTCCGGTTCCAGGGCGCTGAAGGAAAGGCGCAGTTGGCGGTGGCCGCCGTGGCCTCCGTAGAAGTGGTGCATGGGGGTCCACAGGACTCCGAAGGCGCGGGCGGAGTGTTCGAGGGCTTCCTCGTCGGCGGTGAAGGGGACCGTGAGGACGGTGAACATTCCGCCGCGCGGAGTGGTCCAGGTGACGGTGGGGTCGCCTCCGAACCGCTGCTCCAGGCCGTCGAGTACGGCGGTGAGGTTGCGCCGGTAGACGGCCCTTTCGCGTTCCGTGGCCCGGACGAGGCTGCATCCGTGTTCCAGGAGGTAGCCGCCGATGACGGCCTGGGAGACCGTGGAGGTGTTCAGGGTGAGCATGCTCTTGAGCTTGGCCAGTTCGTCGGCGAGGAGGGTGCCGTCGGTCATCGGCTGGTCGGCGACGACGTAGCCGACCCGGCTGCCCGCGAAGGCCGTCTTGGCGAAGGAGCCGAAGTGGAGGACGCGCCGGGTCCGGTCGAGCGACTTGAGCGTGGGCTGCCGGTTCCCGTCCGCCCCGAAGAACGCGTACGGGTTGTCCTCCAGGATGAGCAGGTCCTCGCGGTCGGCGATGTCCAGGAGTTGCCGGCGGCGCTCCTCGGGGAGGGTCGCGCCGCTCGGGTTCGCGAAGTCGGGGACGACGTAGCAGGCGCGGGGCCGCAGTCCCCGGGCGCGCAGCAGCCGGACCTGGGTGACGAGGTCGTCCGGGTCGAGGCCGTGGGCGTCCTCGCGGACGCCGTGGACGGGCATGTCGACCAGCCGGGCCGCGCCGAGGAATCCCACGTACGCGGGGAGCGCCGCGAGCACGACGTCCTGGGGGCCGCGGCGCAGGGCGCGCAGGGCGAGGACCATGGCCTCCTGGCAGCCGGTGGTGACGAGGATCGCTTCCGGGTCGGCCGTGATGTGCTCGTCCTGTTCCAGCTGGCGGGCGACGAGGTGGTGGATGAACCCCTTGGTGCGGCCGTACTGGAAGAGGGTGCGGTTGATCTCGGCGGGGCTGCGGCGCTGGTCCTGCTCCAGGTGGCGCTGGAAGCGGCGGAGCCACCGGGGCAGCGATTCGGCGTCGTAGAAAGCCTCGTAGGGGCGTCCGGCGGCGAACGACACGGCGTCGGGGAAGCGTCCGGCGATGTCGTTGAGCGTGGTCATGGACGTCAGGACGGGGTCGTCCACCGAGGGGTGCAGATCCGTCCGGTCCAGCGGGGGCATCGCCGTCTCCGGCCGGCGCGGCGGTGTTCTCGTGTCCATGCTTCCCCCTTGTTCAGGCGTGGTGCGGGGCCGGGACGCCGGCCGTGTCGTCGGCCTCGGCCGGCCGGGTCCGGGCGCCGAAGCGGGCCAGGGCGGGGCCGGTGAGCCCGAGGAGCAGCATGATGACGCCGAGGCCGATCCAGCCGAGGCTGCCGAGGCCGAGTACGACTCCGAGCAGGAAGACCGGCGAGGCGGCGCGGACCGCCGAGGACGCGGTGCCGGACAGGCCCTGGTACTGCCCCTGCGCGTGGGCCGGCGGGAGGCCGAACTCGAAGGCGAAGGAGCCGGCGGAGTACCAGATCTCGCCGAGGGTGAGCAGCACCATGCCGGCGACGAGGGCGAGCACGGCGACCCACGCGGACACCCCGGCCATGAGGCTGATCGCCGCGCAGCCGAGCAGCAGGGCCATGCCGGAGCGGCGCAGGGCGGCCCCTCCGTCGGTGAGGGTCTGGACTCCGCTGCCGAGCCGGACCTGGAGGAGGACCACCAGGGCGGTGTTGATGAGGAAGGCGGCGGTGACACCCCAGGTGGGGGCGTCGGTGTGGGAGACGATCCAGACCGGGATCATGATTTCGAGGACGAGGACCTGGACGGTCATCGCGCCGCCGACGAGCGCGTAGAGGACGAACGCCGTGTCCCGCAGCGCGGCTCTCCGGGTGGCTCCGGCGGGCGCCTTGCCGGTGCCGGCGGCCGGGGCGGGCCGGGGCAGGGGCCGGTAGTCGGGGACCCTGAACAGGAGGAGCAGCGCGGCCGTCTGGGCGACGCCGAACAGGACGATGAGGACCTGGTAGGCGGTCTCGGTGCCGATCTGGATACCGACACCGCTGACCAGGGAACCGAGGGCCACGCCGATGTTGGAGACCGCCCGGGACTGGGAGCGGATGGTCACGGTGTTCTCGCCGCCGACCCGGCGCAGCAGGGCGCCGACGGAGGGGAAGTAGGCGGCGAAGCTGACGTTCATGCACGCGTTGACGACGAGCAGGGTCCAGAAGCCCTGGACGGCCAGGTAGGCGAGGCCGGACGCGCCGAGGCCGGCGAGCGAGCCCATGACGACCCGGCGCGGGCCGACGCGGTCGGCGAGGGCGCCGGCGGGCATCGACGCGAGGATAGCGATCAGGCTGGACACGGTGAACGCGAGTCCGACCCGGGCCGTGGGGAGCCCCACGATCCGGGTGAAGTAGAGGACGCTGATCGGCATCATGATGCCGCCGCCGACCGTCCCCACGAACGACGAGGTGACGTAGACGCGTTGTGCGCCGGCTTCGGGTATGAGGCTCTTGGCGAAGGTCAACGGACTGAGTGCGGACATGGCCTGCCTTCTGTCGCCCGTGCGTCGGTCTTCCGTGACGGCTCTGGTGGACGGCCAACCTAGGTCCGGCCCGGCGGTCGGTCATCTCCTCCCGTGCGCGGCCCGGAACGGGCTGCGCGTACGGGCAAGCTCGGAGTTGTCCGGCTTCTCGCGGGGCGCCTAGCTTCGCCGTTCCGATGAGGAGGCGTTGCCCATGCGAGACGTCGAGGAAATCGCGCGCTATCCGCTCTCCGCCCAGCTGGCCATGTGCTGCGCCAACGAGCGCGACGGCTTCGACATGTCGAAGTTCATCGCCGTGATGGCGTTGCGGATCCGGGGCCCCTTGGACTCCTCCGCGCTGCGCGGGGCTTTGGACGACCTGGTGTCCCGGCACGAGTCGCTGCGTACGGTCCTGGCCTGCGACTGCGACGACGACGGCGAGGGGTACCAGTCGGTGCTTCCGCCGGCCCCGGTGCCGTTCACCGAACAGGTGCTGGTGCCCGGGCCCGGCGAGTCGCGGGAGGACGCGGCCGAGGAGCTGCTCGTCAAGCTGCACGCGGAGACGATGCCGCGTACGGAGACCCCGCTGCTCAGGGCGGTGCTGTACCGGTTCGACGACCAGGACGCGGTGCTGACGGTCCTGTCGTCCCACCTCGCGGTCGACGCCTGGTCCGCGGGCATCCTGCGCCGCGATCTCGCGGCCTGCTACCGGGCCCGGGTGCGCGGCGAGACGCCGGAGCTGCCGCCGGCCCGGAGTTACGGGGAGTACGCGGCCCAGCAGCGGGAGGGGCTGGCCGGGGAGAGGGCCCGGTCCGTCCGCGACTTCTGGAAGGCGGAGCTGGCGGGCGGTCAGGTCTTCGCGCCGACCGCCGAGGAGGTCGGGAGCGCCGACCGGGGCGGGGCCGTCTACGGGAACGCCGTGTTCGACCTCGGTGAGCGGGAGATGGGCGCCGTCCGCGCGGTGGCCCGGAGCGTGCGCAGCACCCCGTGGCACGTGCTGGTCGCGGCGGGCGTGCTGCTCGCCGCCCGGGTCACCGGTGTCCCGGACGCGGCGCTGATGACCAACACGGCCGCCCGTGACGACCGGTCCTTCTACGACACGGTGGGGTTCTTCGCGGACGTGCTGCCGCTCCGGGTGGACCTGAGCGGCTGTGTCACCTACCGGGACGTGCTGCTGAGCGCCCGCCGGGCCTGTCTTGAGGCGTCCCGGCATCCTCTGCCGCACCGGGAGCTGGAGCGGGACAACCCTGCCTTCATGCGGCCGCGCGCGCAGCCGGAGAACATGATGTTCCTCTTCAACTACGCCCGGTCCGTCGTCGGGGACGACGACATCCAGTTCGCCGGGCGGGTCGAGCAGGTCTCGATGCGGCGCGAGATGCCGCTCGACCGGGGCGGGTTCTGCGTCTGGGCGATGTGGGACACCCCGTCCGGCGGTCTGCGCGGCTGCTTCGAGTACGCCCCCGAGCGACTGCGGAGCGGTACGGCAGAGCGCTGGACCGCCGACTTCGCCGCCCTGGTCTCCCACCTCGCCACCCACCCCGATCGCCCTTGGAGGGACGACACGTGACCACAACTCAGGACGACCTCGCACAGCGCGTACGGGACGAAGTCCTCGACGCCGCCCGGCAGGTGTTCGCCGGAGAGGTGGACGACACGCTCGACCCGGTCGCCGCCGGCTTCGACTCGCTGGCCGCGACGGAGATGGCCGTGGCGCTGGAGGAGCGGCTGGGCGTCGAGTGCACGCTCGCCGATGTCTTCGACATGCCGTCCCTCGGCGAGCTGGCCGCCCTGCTGGCCGAGCGGGTCGACCGGGCCGGCGGCCGGTAACCGGTGGACACGGGCGCGGAATGCCCGGTCGTCGCCCGGGTCCGGAGCGTCGCGGCCCGTCACCCGGGCCGCCCGGCCGTGGTGACGGATACGGGCCGGGTCACCTACCGGGAGCTGTGGCGCCAGGTGCTCGGTTGGCGGGACCGGTGCGCGGCGCTGGGTCTGGCCCCGGGCGCCCTGGTCGCCGTGCTCGCCGGGCCGGGGGCGCGCTGGCCGGCGGCGTTCCTCGGGGCGCGGGCGGCGGGTCTGGTCCCGCTGCTCGTCGACGTACAGCAGCCGGTCGAGCGCACCGGCGCGTTGCTCGCGGCGGCGCGCCCGGCCGCCGTGCTGCGGTCCGAGACCGGGGAGGCCGAGCGGACGGGTGAGCCCGCGCCCCGGGTGCTGCCGCCGGGCGCCGGTTATGTCGTGTTCACCTCGGGCAGTACGGGCGCGCCCAAGGGGATCGTCGGGCGGGCCGCGGGGCTGCTGGCGTTCATCGACTGGGAGATCGGGGCGGTGGGCGCCGGCCCGGGGACCCGGGTGGCGGTGCTGACGTCGCCGTCGTTCGACGTGGTCTTCCGCGATCTGCTGCTGCCGCTGTGTGCGGGCGGCGAGGCGCACTTCGCCGGGCGGGCGGTGCGCGCCGCCCCGGCCGCCGTGCTGGGCTGGCTCGCGGAACGCCGTGTGGAGGTGGTGCACGCGGTCCCGAGTCTGGCGGCGCGCTGGCTGGCCGCCGACGGGTCGGACGGGTCCGTGGACTCCCTGCGCTGGACGCTGTTCGCGGGTGAGCCGCTGCACGGCCGGCTGGTACGGCGGTGGCGTGCGGCCGCGCCGTCGACGGAGGTCGTCAATCTGTACGGGCCTTCGGAGACCACGCTCGCCAAGTTCCACCACCGGGTGCCCCGCGACTGCGGCCCCGGTCTGCTGCCCGTGGGCCGGCCGCTGGACGGGACGGCGCTGTCCCTCGTACACCCGGAGGCGACGGGGCCGGTGGGGGCGGAGGTGCGGCAGATCGTCATCACCTCGCCCGACGGCTCGCTCGGCTACCTGCCGGGGACCTGCGGGGACGACGACGCGGAACGGCTGCGGTACGCCCCCGGGTCCGGGGTGACCCGGTTCCGTACGCGGGACCGGGGCGTGCTGGACGACGACGGGAATCTGGTGGTCGTCGGGCGGCTGGACTCGCTGGTCAAGCGGCGGGGCGTGTTCGTGGACCTGGCGCGCGTCGAGGCGGCGGCGGCCGGTCTGGCCGGGGTGACGGCGGCGTGCTGCGTCCAGCTCGCGGACGGCGATGTCGTCCTGGCCGTCCAGGGCTTCGGCCCGGCCGCCGCCGCGGCGCTGCGCCGTCCGCTGCGCACGGCGCTCGGCGAGGGCATGCCCGACCGTGTCACGGCCCTGCCCGTCCTGCCGCTGCTGCCGGGCGGCAAGGCGGACCGGCGGGCCGTCGCAGACCTGTTGGACCGGAAGGAGACCGATGAACGCCGGGCGTCGTGACCGTACGAGGGACCGCACCATCGTCGTATGCAAGTACCAGCCGGAGCTGCTCGCCGCACTGCTCGACCACGAGGCGCGGACGGCCGACGTCTGCCTGGTGATCGAGCGGTCCGACGTCCTGTACGAGAGCCCCGATCCGGCGCTGCTCGGCCGGTGCCGCAAGGTGTACACCGTGTCAGGCTTCGACTCGCTGGCGGAGCTGTCCGCCGTCGCCGTGGATCTGCGGCAGACCTGTCCCCCGGTCGTCCAGGTGCACAACCAGGACGAGCGCAGCCAGTTCGGCTCGGGCTATCTGCGGCTGCTGCTCGACCCCTCGGCACCGGGGGCCCGCCACCATGTCGCGCTGCGGGACAAACGGCTGATGAAGGAGCTGGTGGGTGAGGCGGGCGTGGCCGTGACCCGGTTCCGTTCGCTGGCGGATCCTCAGGACGCGGACGCGGTGGCCGCCGTGGCGCGCGAGCTGGCCGCGCCGCTGATCGTGAAGCCGGTGGCGGGGTACGGGGCGAGCGCCACGGAGAAGGTGGAGTGCGGGGAGGAGCTGGGCGCGGTCGCGGCCGGGCTGAAGTTCGAGGTGGGGCAGCGGGCCGGGCAGCTGATGGTCGAGGAGTTCGTGCCGGGCGAGGAGCTGGCCGTCGACGCGATCTGGTCCGGCGGCGAACCGCTGACCTTCGTCGTGCACCGCTATCTGTACCCGAGGATGCAGGTGCTGGGCGGCGCCCTGGACGGTTCGCTGATCCTCGCGCCCGGGGAGCATCCCGGGCTGTACGCCCGTATCAAGGACATGCACAAGCGGTTCAACCCGGCCCTGGGCATCCACGACGGGCCCAGCCACCTCGAAGTCTTCGTCCGGGAGGACGGCGAGCTGGTGTTCTCCGAGGTCGCCGCGCGGCCGGGCGGCGGGTGGATCCAGCTCATGATCGGCGCGTACCACGGGCGTTCCACGTCCGGCCTGATCGCCGAGGCGGCGCACACGGGGTCGGTGACGCTGCCCGGCGCGCCGTGGCCGCACATCGGCGGGCTCCACATCAGGCCGTCCGCCCCGGGCGTCATCGTGTCGATGCCGGACGACGACGAACTCGCGGCGTTCCCCGGCGCGGTGGACTGGCACCGCAGGCGTGAGGCCGGCGACCGTGCCCGGATCTCGGGCCCGTCCGACTGGTACTTCCACCTGGTGCTCGGCGCGGACACCGAGGAGGGACTCTTCGAGACCTGCGAGCGGGCGGCCCGGACGTTCACGGTGGAGACCGCGGAGTCCGCACCCCCGGTACGCGGCAGAGCCGTCGCGCGCCGCGCCTGAACAGCCGTCCGCGCCCGGACCTCCTGGTCCGAGCGCGGACGCTTGTGTCAGGCGTTGTTCAGGGGGCTGTTCTGGTACGCGGCGAGGCGCCAGCCGTCCGGCTGCTTCACGGCCAGCCAGGAGGCGTGCACGGCGCGCTCGGGGGCCGGCTCGGTCTCGCCCTCGACGCAGATCCCGCCGCGCGTGATGAGGACGGCGACCTCGGGTGACAGGAAGCGGACGTCGATCGGGGTGCCGACGACGCGGGTGCCCTTATACGGCCCGGCGAAGGCGGCGCTGGTGAAGGCGCGGATGGACTCGCGGCCCTTCTGGAAGACGCCGGGCAGGATCATGGTGCCCTCGTCCGTGAACACGGCGGCGAAGGCGTCGGAGTCGTAGCGCGCCCACGCCTCGACGATGCGGCGCGGCAGGCCGGCGACCTCCGCCTTGTCCTCGTCGGCTACGGGGCCGCTGATCGGGGCGGTCTGCGTGGTCATATGTGCTCCCTGGAGGCTGGGCCGTGGTGGCCGGGCAAGGTCCTCCGGCCGTCGCGCGAGTGCCGCGGAGGGGCCGGCCGTGCTGTGCGTCAACCGTCACATTCCGGGGGTACGGGCCGCACCTTCCGGACCGACCGCGTTCGGGCCCGGCGCGGGCGGATTGGGCACGGGGCGAGAAGCCCGGGCGGCCGTCACCAGGGCCGGCCGCGCATCGCGGCGGACAGGCGCTCGGCGATCATGACCGTCGGGGTGTGGGTGTTGGCCGAGGGGGTGTCCGGCATGACCGACGCGTCGATGACCCGGAGGCCGGTGTGCCCGTGCACCCGTCCCTGGAGGTCGACCACGGATCCGGGGTCGGCCGCCGGGCCCATCCGGCAGGTGCCGGTGGCGTGGAAGTAGTCGCCGACGTGGTCCGGCAGCCAGGCGTCCGCGAAGTCCTCGTCCAGCAGGGCGGTGAGGTCGCTGCCCCGGTCGTCCACCCGTACCGACTCCACCACCTCGGCGAAGGCGGAGCTCCGCAGCGCGCGGACCAGGCAGCGCAGCGCCTCGTGCATGGCGCGCCGGTCGGCAGGGTCGTCCAGCATGCGCAGGTCGATCCGGGGCGGTCCGGACGGGTCGTCGGGGTCGAGCCGGACGGTGCCGTCGGAGCGCGAGGTCATCAGGGCGGCCATGAGGACGCCGTGCACCTCGCCGCCCCCGCTGGAGTCGCCGTGCATCGGCAGGAGGTGGATGTCGCCGTGCCCCTCCCCGGAGGACGTCCGGAGGACGGTGCCGATGCACGGGAGGTCGGCGCGCGCCTCCCGGTACTCGGGGCGCAGGACCAGGCCGACCGAGACGGCCGGGTGGTCGCGCAGGTGGTGGCCGATGCCGGGGCGGTCGACGCCGGAGCGCAGCAGTACGGCGGGGCTGCCGATGACACCGGCGCTGAGGACGACCTCGTCCGCGTGCAGCTCCTCGCCCGTCGCCGTCCGTACGCCGACGCACCGGGTGCCGTCGAACAGCAGCCGTTCGACGGGGGTGTCGGGGCGGACGGTGAGGTTGGCGCGGTTCCTCGCGGGCCGTAGCCGGTGCTCGGCGCTGGAGTGCCTGCCGTGGGGGGTGGCGTTGCGCAGGAGTACGCCGGCCCCGTCGGATGGGTCGTCAAAGGTGTCCAGGTCGCGTTTGAGGCCGAGTTCGGCGGCGGAGGCGAGCAGGGCGCTGTCCAGGGGCGTCAGCTCGGCGTCCGTGGAGGCGGCCAGGTGGGGCTTCAGCTCCTGGAGCCAGGGCCGCACCTCCGCCCAGGACCAGCCGGTGCAGCCGAGCTCGTCCGCCCAGCGGTCGTAGTCCCGGGGCAGGCCCGGCAGGGCGAGCATCGAGTTGACGGACGACGACCCGCCGACCCCGTACCCGCGCAGGTACCAGCCGAGCCGGCCGCCGGCCAGGTGGGTCGCCCGCTGGTCGGGCCAGAACGCCTGGTGGTGGGCGAAGATGCCGATGCCGTTGCGGGAGGCGATGGCGCGGGCCAGTCCGGGGGCGCGCCGGTCGGGCCCGCCTTCGAGGAGCAGCACCGCACGGTCCGGGTCCTCGGAGAGCCTGCTCGCCACCACGCAGCCGGCCGAGCCCGCTCCCACCACGATGACGTCCGGTCCTGGGGACACGCCGTCACCTCCTTCTCGCCTTCGCCATGGAACAGGGGCGCCCATCCTGTCGGCGCCGCGTTCGCGGCGGCCACTTTCAGGGTGCGGTCCTTCCGGGACGGACCGCCGCTGTCAGTGGCGGCACTTAGGATCGGCCCGGCCCCACCGTGGGGCCCCGGATGAATCGAGGTCCGTAGCGTGAAGTTCATGATGTTCGTGTGTACCGACTCCGAGCCCGACGAGGACCGGACCGACGACTGCGACACCTGGGCGGCCGAGAACGACGCCGCCGGACGGCGGGTCACCGGGAGCGCGCTGGCGCCGGTGGACGAGGCCGTCACCGTCCGGATGCGGGCGGGGGAGCTGCTGCGCACGGCGGGCCCGTTCGCGGAGTCCAAGAACGTGATCGTGGGGTTCGACATCCTGGAGTGCGCGGATCTGGACGAGGCGGTCGAGGTGGCGCGGCAGCATCCGATGGCCCGTATCGGCCGGCTCGAACTGCGCCACTTCGTGGATCTGGACTGAGCAAGCGGTTCGACTGAGCAAGCAGGGAGTTGGGCGCCCGGCGCGATATCGGTAGCGTCGGGCGTGGTTGCCGACGCCCGTACCGGTCGGTGCCAGGACCCCCGGCCGGTCCGCCGGCAGCCAGCGACTCAGCCCCCGCGGAGGCCCCCGTGTACGAGAACGACGCCGCCCCGAAAGCCTCCGTGGTCATTCCCACGTACAACAGGGCCGGTCTCCTCAGGGACACCCTGCACCAGCTGACCCGGCAGACCGTGCCCGCCGGTGACTTCGAGGTGATCGTCTCCGACGACGGTTCCAGCGACGAGACGGCGGACGTGGTACGGGAGTTCACCGACCGGCTCCGCATCCGGTACCGCTTCCAGGAGGACCGGGGCGCGCGCATCGCGCTCGCCCGCAACCAGGGGGCGCGGCTGGCGACAGGCCGGGTCCTGGTCTTCCTGGACACGGGTGCCATGGTCGGGCCGGGCTTCCTGCGCTCCCATCTCGCCGTGCACGACGCGGCGGAGCCCCGGGCGGTCATCGGTTACGCGTTCGGCTACAACCCCTCGGACCCCATGCGGCAGCTCGCCGGTCCGCTGGATCTGAGCGAGCCGGAGGCGGTGTGGGAGCGCTTCCGCGACGACCCGGCCTTCCGCGACATCCGGCACGAGCAGTTCACGGGGTGCGGTTTCGACCTGTCGCGGCGCCGGACGCCGTGGAGCATGCTCTTCACCATCAACTTCTCGGTGGACCGCGCGGCCTTCTGGGCCATCGACGGGTTCGATGAGCAGATCAGCGGCTGGGGCGGGGAGGATCTGGAGCTCGGCTACCGGTTGCACCGGGACGGGGTGGCGTTCCACTCGACGTACGACGGCTGGGTGATCGAGTCCTCGCACGAGCGGAACATGGACGTCTCGTTCAGCGAGTTCATCTCCAACATGGCCCAGATCCTCGCGAAGCACCCGCAGCCCGCGATGGAGCTGGGCTGGGCCCTGGTGGGCTGGACCCGGCCCTTCTGGGACTGGGAGAAGGAGTACCGCGCTCTTGAGGAGTGGACCGCCGAGGTGGGTGGGGCGTCCGTGGCCGGTGAGCTGGCCGCGTCGCTCGGGGAGGTGCTCGCCGGGAGCCGGATCGCGGTGTTCGGGTCGGGCGGTGACATCCCGTCGGATCTTCCGCCGTCGGTCCTCGTGGAGTTCGACCGGGGCCTGCTCGACGCGGCCCTGGCGGGGGGTGCGCACGAGGGCCATCACTCCATCGGTCTGCGTACGCCGCTGGCCGACGGCGCGGTGGACACGGTGGTGATCACCTCGCGCCTGTCCGGGCTGTGGAAGCGCTGGGGCGACGACCTGACGGCGGAGGCCGGGCGCGTCGGCCGCCGGGTGATCAACCTGGCTGCCTAGGTGTTCTGCGCAGCGACGAAGCTCCTGGTAGGCGGGTTCTCGACCAAGATCACCCGCACGGGGCTGATGTATCAGCGGCAACGATTACAGTCGCCCTTCCGGGCCGCTGCTGCTATTTCGTGGACATGGCCCAGACCTGATCGTGACGGGGAGCAGGGGTATGCGTGCAGATGCGGAGCACGTGGCGATGGTGGTACGTAGGGCCGTGCGGAGGGACCTCGAGCTGGTTCTGACCGTCCTGGCCAATGCTCGTGCCGGCCAGGAGCGGCAGGGGACCCCTCTCTCGTGGCGCGCGCTTCCGCGGGCGGCCGCCGCAGCCAGCGTCGCCAGGGGGGAGACCTATGTCGTGCAGCGTGCGGGAGACACCGTGGGCACGTTCGCTCTCGAGGATACTGACGCTGCGGTCTGGCCGGACTCGGAAGCGGTGGGGGCTGTGCATCTCCATCGGCTGGCTATCGACCCGCACCACCAGGGCCAGGGGATCGGCAGTTTCGCGGTTGACTGGGCTGCACGAACCGCGGCGGCGCAGGGGCGCTCCCTTCTGCGCCTTGACGCCGTCGCAGCCAACACGAGGCTGTGCACCTGGTACGAACGGCTGGGGTTCGCAGCGAAGGGTGAAGTGCTGCTCTCCGGATGGGTGCGCGCCAGCATGCGCTTCGAGCGCGAGGTGACCAGGCCCGTGGGCTTGCCGGAAATCGACACGCCGTGTTGATTTCCGGCAAGCCCGCAGAGCTCGTGAGCACGTTGCTGCAACGGCCTAGGTGTTCTGTCCACGGAGGTCCGTGTACGCGCGGGCCGAGGCGTCCGCGTGGGCGAGCCGGCGCAGGGCGCTGAACATGGCCTCGCCCAGCACCGTGCCCACGACCACGCGCTCCACCAGGTCCGCGCGCGCCGCCGGCCGCCCGAGATGGCCGAGATCGGCGCGGGCGACCCGCTCGGCCGCCGCCGCGTAGTCGTCCAGGAGTACGGCGAAGTCCCCGTGCCCCGAGGCGCGCAGGGCCACGAGCACACCGGCCAGCGCCTCGCCCGCCGGCCCGTCCGCCTCCGCCCGCCAGCCCAGGCGCCGCACCAGCCGGGCCACCTCGGCGCGGGCCGCGTCCAGCTCCGGGCCGGACGCGGTCTCCCGGGGCGGGGTCAGGCGGTCCGTGGCGGTGCGGAGCACGTCGGCCGGCGGGCGGTCCGGGTCGTCCACGGCCCGTAGTACGTCACCGATGGCCGCCAGGGAGAGCCCGCCGACGTCCAGCAGGGCCCGGACGAGGCGCAGCCGGTGCTCGTGGGCGCTGTCGTAACTGGCCCGGGTGGGGCTGGTGAGCCGGCCCGCGGGCAGCAGGCCCTGGCGGATGTAGAACTTGATCGTCGCCACGGGTACGCCGGACCTGCGGCACAGCTCGCCCATGCGCACCGGCGGGTGTCCTTCCTGGGGCGGACGGCAGGACGAAGGCGGGCCGGGGGTACCGGCCCGCCTTCCGGTGGCCGCCCGCGCGGGGGAACGCCGGCGGCCACGGCTCGACGGGCTACTGCCGCTTGAGGTGAACCGGGAGGGTGTCGACGCCGTTGAGGAGGAAGGTGCCGGCGGGCCGGACCTGGTCGTCGGGGACGGCGAGGGACAGGTCGGGGAAGCGTTCGAAGAGGGCCGGCAGGGCGACGAGGGCCTCGATCCGGGCGAGCGGGGCGCCCAGGCAGTGGTGGACGCCGTAGCCGAAGGAGAGGTGGCGCTTGTCGGCGCGGGTGATGTCGAAGCGGTCGGCGTCGTCCCCGTGCCGGGTGGCGTCCCGGCCGGAGGCGGCGAAGCCGGTCAGGACCGGGTCGCCCTTGGGGATGGTGACGCCCGCGATGTCGATGTCCTCGGTGGCGAACCGGAACGGGAGCTGGGCGATCGGGGACTCCACCCGCAGGGTCTCCTCGATGACCTCGCTCCACGGCACCTCGCCGGAGAGGACGAGGGCGAGCTGGTCGGGGTGGGTGAGCAGGGCGACCACGGCCTTGCTGATCAGGTTGGTGGTGGTCTCCGAGCCGGCGCCGAGCATGAGGTGCAGGGTGCCGGCGAGCTCCGAGTCGTTGAGCCGTGAGCCGTCCTCCTGCTGGGCCTCGATGAGCTTGCTCAGCAGGTCGTCGTCGGGCTCGCGGCGCTTGAACGCGACCAGGTCGTACATGGCCTGGTGCCACTGCTCGACGTTGGCGACGGCCTCCTCGTGGGAGATCGTGGTCTCGGTGTTGACCTCGCCGCCGCGCATGACGTCCCGGCGGCGGTCCTCCGGGACCCCGAAGAGCTCGCAGATCACCCGGGTCGGCAGCGGGTAGGCGAAGCGGTCCTTGAGGTCCACGACCTCGTCGGGGCCGCTGGTGGCCAGGTCGTCCAGGAGTTCGGCGGTGATCCGCTCGACGCGGGGCCGCATCTCCTCGGAGCGGCGCAGCGTGAACGCCTTCGCGGTGAGCTGGCGGAGCCGGGCGTGGTCGGCGCCGTCGGCCGTCGTCATGTTGTCCATCATGACCCAGCCGATCAGCGGGAAGTCCTCGCCGATCTCGCCGTTGACGAAGGCGGGCCAGTGCTTGTGGGCGTCCTTGGCGAACCGCTCGTCGTTCAGCACCTCCTTCAGCGCGTCGTGGCCGACGACCGACCAGGCGCGTACCCCGCCGGGCAGCTCGACCTGGGCGACCGGGCCGCTCCGGCGCAGGCGCGCGCCTTCCGCATGCACGTCCCGACCCGTCGGGTCGAGAACGATCGACTCCGATTCCACGCAGACCACTCCTTGTTCCGTCACGTGCGAAGCGTTGGCGGCGGCAGGCCGGGAGCGCGGCGGATGCTGGTTCCGCGCCGGATTCCTGACGGCTCTCGCCGGTGCGCAGACGCTAACGAGCGGGCGGCGGACGGCACCACTTCCAGCGTGCGCACTCGTCCGGGCCGGGACGGACGCGGTGGTCGGCCGGTCGGGCGACCACTTCCGGATTGCTCTCTTCCGGCTGTTCGCTGCCGTAGCGTGCGCAACTTCCCTAGTCTGGCTTTCATTTGACCCACCGATGAGCCCAAACTGCCCGGTTCTGAAAAGGAGTTCAGGGATGCGCCCCTTCCGCGTCGCGATTCCCCAGGAGGCGCTGGACGATCTCCATGACCGCCTCTCCCGTACGAGATGGCCCAGTGAGCTGCCGGGTGTGGGGGATGCCCGCGGTCTGCCGGTCGGTCAGGTGCGGGAGCTCGCCGCCTACTGGCGCGACGGCTTCGACTGGCGGGCCGCCGAGGCGCGGATCAACGCGTTCCCCCAGTTCGTGGACGAGATCGACGGTGCGCGGGTGCACTTCCTCCATGTGCGCTCGCCCGAACCGGACGCGACTCCGCTGCTCATGACGCACGGCTGGCCGGGGTCGATCGCCGAGTTCCTGGACGTGATCGGGCCGCTGAGCGACCCGCGCGCGCACGGCGGGGATCCCGGGCAGGCGTTCCACCTGGTGATCCCGACCCCGCCCGGCTTCGGGTTCTCCGGTCCGGCGCCGGAGGCCGGCTGGTCGGTGGGGCGGATCGCCGGTGCCTGGGTCACCCTCATGGAGCGGCTGGGGTACGAGCGGTACGCGCTGCACGGCACGGACCTGGGGGTGTGGATCTCGCTGACCCTGGCCGGGATGCGGCCGGAGCGGGTGATCGGGGCGCACGTCAACTTCCTGCTGACGCCGCCGTCCGGCGAACCCGGCGAGATCGAGGCACTGAACGCCTCGGACCGGGAGCGGGTCGCGGCGCTCGGGGGGATGGAGCAGGGCAGCGGCTACATGCGCATCCAGAGCACCCGGCCCCAGACCCTGGGGTACGGCCTCACCGATTCACCGGCCGGGCAGCTGGCCTGGGTGGCGGAGAAGTTCCACGCGTGGACGGACGACTCGGTGCCGGGGGGCTCGGTCGATCGCGACCAGCTCCTGACCAATGTCTCCCTCTACTGGTTCACGGCCACCGGCGGCTCGTCGGCGCAGCTGTACTACGAGATGGCCGACCAGTTGCCCGGCTCGTCCAAGCCGCAGGAGGTGCCGCCACCGCTGCCCGTACCCCTGGCGGTGACCGTGCATCCGTACGACAGTGCGCTGCCCGTACGCAGCCTGGCGGCGCCCCGGTTCCCGGAGATCGTGCAGTGGAGCGAGTTCGACCGGGGCGGGCACTTCCCGGCGATGGAGGTCCCCGAGCTCTTCGTGGCGGACGTGCGCTCGTTCATCGAGGCGGCACGGGCCCGCGACATCGCACGGCAGTCCGAGGTTCCCACCCTGGCGGAGGCGTCATGACCGAGCAGTTGCAGTGCAGCGTCGTCATTCCCACGTACAACCGGAAGGCGCACCTGGCGCACACCCTGGATTCGCTGGTCCGGCAGACCCTGCCGCGCGAGCGGTTCGAGGTGCTGGTCGTGGACGACGGTTCCAGTGACGGCACCGAGGAGCTGGTCGGCGGCTACGCTGACCGGCTGGACGTGCGGTACTTCTTCCAGCCCGACGACGGCTGGCAGGTGGCCAGGGCCCGCAACGTCGGGGTCGCGGCGGCGCGCGGTGCCGTCACCGTCATGATCGACTCCGGTGTGGTGCTGCACAGCGAGGCGCTGGCCGGCCACCTGACGGCACACCGGAAGGCGTCCGGTCCGGTCGCTCTCGTCGGCTACCTCTACGGCTTCACCGTGGACAACGCGGACGCCGAGGCGCTGGAACGGGAGATCGACACGGACGACCCGGACGCCACCATGGCCGGCTTCGCGCGGACCGGTACCCGGTTCGACATCCGGGAGTACTTCTACGAGAAGTACACGGACGACTTCAACGGCCTGCCCGCCCCGTGGGTGGTCTTCTGGACCGGCCATGTCTCGGCCCCGACGGCGGCGATCCGGGCGGCCGGCGGCTTCGACGAGAACTTCCGGTCCTGGGGCGGCGAGGATCTCGACCTCGGTTACCGGCTGCACCGCGACGGTGTGCGGTTCGAGCTGTGCCGGGACGCGTCGGCCATCCACCTGCCGCACTACAAGGACTTCGAGGAGAACGAGGACGCGGCCGCGCCCAACTACCAGTACATGGCGCGGAAGTACGGCACGCCCATCACCGGGCTGCTGACCGAGCTGCGTACGGTCACCCCGTTCGACTTCAACGACGTCATCGCCGAGCGCGGGCTGCCGGCCTGCGCGGACCACCTCGCACAGCACGGGGTCGCCGGATGAAGTGGCTCCTGCCGGACGGTGTCGCCCGGCTGCTCGCGGCCCGCCGGGACATCGCCCGCCTGCTGCCCCGTGCCGGGGCGGCCCTGGTCGCCGCGAGCGCGGTGGTCAACGTCCTCCTCGGCCTCCTGCCCGTGCTGTTCGTGGTGGCGAGCGCCGTGGTGCTCGGCCGGGTCCCGGCGGCGGTGGAGGGCGGGACCGGCTCCGGCGCCTTCGACGCGCTGATCCGGGCCTTCGTGCTGGCCGCCGCCGCGTTCGTGGGGCAGCAGATCCTCGCGCCCGCGCAGCAGGCGCTCGGCGAGTCGGTGGCCCGCCGCATCGACGGCCGGGTGCTGGACGAGCTGATGGACGCGGCGACGTCGACGCCCGGGATCGCCGCGCTGGAGGACGCCCGGGTCATCGAGGACCTGCGCGCCGCGGCCCGTGAGCTGGAATCGGGGGTGCAGAGCCCGGGCCAGGCCGGAGCCGGGCTGCTCGCGCTGGGCGCACGGCAGATCCAGCTCCTCGGGTACGTCGCGGTCGTCGGCTTCGCGTTCTCCTGGCTCGCGGCCGCCGGGCTGCTGACCGCCGTGCTGCTCTTCCGGCACGGTCACGTCGGCGGGCTGCGGAAGTACGCCGGTGCCCGCTTCGACCTGGGCTCGAAGGAGATGGAGAACGACTACCTGCGCACCCTCGCCACCTCGGCCGACGCGGCGAAGGAGATCCGCGTCTTCGGGCTGATGCGGTGGCTCCAGGACCGGCTGCACACCTCGTACACCGACTGGCTGAAGCCGCTGTGGAAGATCCGCCGCGCGATCTATCTCGGACCGTTCCTCTGGTACACGCTGTGGATGGTGCTGGTGAGCGGTGCGGCCCTCGCGGCCATCGGCACCGGCGCGGCCGACGGGGACACCGGGCAGACCCTGACCGTGTTCGCCCTGGTCCTCCAGGCCGCCCTGGGGGCGCTGCGGCTCGCCGAGTTCTACCCGGAGAGCGATCTGCAGACCGCCATCGGCATGCACGCGTACGAGGCGGTGCGCCGCTTCACCGACCACCTGGACGCCACCACTACCGCCGAGCCGGCCGGGAACGCGCGAGGCGCCGAGGTGCCGGAGCCGGCCGGGGTCATCCACTTCGACCACGTCACGTTCCGCTACCCCGGCGAGGACCGCGCGGTCTTCGAGGATCTGGACCTGGAGATCCCCGTGGGCAGCTGCACGGCCGTGGTCGGGCTGAACGGCGCCGGCAAGACGACCCTGGTCAAGCTGCTCACCCGGCTCTACGAACCCAGCGCCGGCGTCATCCGCCTCGACGGGGTGGACATCGCCTCCTACCCGTTGGAGGCGTGGCGCGCCAAGACCGCGGTGATCTTCCAGGACTTCGCCCGGTTCGAGGTCTCGGCCGCCGACAACGTGGCCTTCGGCGCCGTCCACCGCGCCGACGACACCGAGGGCGTCCGCCGGGCGATCGAGGCCGTGGGTCTCACCGGCGCCCTCGACGCGCTCCCCCGGGGCACGGCGACGCCGCTGGCCCGCCATCTGGAGGGCGGGGCGGAGCTGTCGGGCGGCCAGTGGCAGCGGCTGGCCCTGGCCCGGGCCCTGTTCGCCCTGGACCACGGCTCGTCCGTGCTGGTCATGGACGAGCCGACGGCCAGCCTCGACGTACGGGCGGAGGCCGGGTTCTTCGAGGAGTTCACCTCGCTCACCCGGGGCGCCACCACAATGCTGATCTCGCACCGCTTCTCCACCGTGCGGCGCGCGGACGTCATCGTCGTGCTCGACGGCGGCCGCGTCATCGAGCGGGGCAGCCACGAGCAGCTGCTCGACCGGGGCGGCCGGTACGCGGAGCTGTTCCGGCTCCAGGCCGACCGCTTCACCGATGACGACGACGGGGCCGGCCACGGCGTGCCGGCGGAGGTGCTGTCATGAAGGAAACCCTCGACGGCTCGTGGGGCCTGTTCCGCATGGCGTGGCGCATCCACCCCCGCAAGACGCTCCTCGCCCTCGCCCTGATGGTGGCGGGCGCGGTCTCGGCCCCGCTGCTCGCGGTGTTCCTGGGCCTCATGACCGACGCGGTGGTCGCGGGCCGGGGCACGGCGGCCGCCCTGTACGGGGTGGCGACCGCGGTGCTCGCCGCGCTCACCCTCACCGGGGCGCACTTCGCGCACATCGCCTACTTCGAGCTGTCGGAGCTGGCCGAGCTGGACATGGTCCAGCAGCTGGCGGAGCTGTCCAACGGCTCCGCGGGGATCGAGCACCACGACCGGGCCGAGTTCGCCGACGAGCTGTCCGTACTGGACCGCGAGGTGCGGCAGTTCAGCAACGCCCTGTCCGCGCTGTTCAGCAGCGTCGGCCTGGCCCTGGCCATGGTCCTCACCGCGGTCCTGCTGGCGCGGCTCCACCCGGTGCTGCTCCTGCTGCCGCTCGCCGCCGCTCCCCCGCTGCTGGCCGGGCGGGCCGCCGAACGCCGCCTCGACCGCTCCCGGACGAGCTCCGCCGAACCCACCAGGCTGGCCCTCAACCTCTTCCGGCTCTCCACCTCCGCCCGGCACGCCGGGGAGCTGCGCGTCTTCCGGCTGCGGCAGGAGATGCGGCGCCGGCACGCCGGGCTGCGCGCGGACGCGGACCGGGTCCTGTGGCGCGGGCAGGCCGGGGCCGCCGCGCTGCGGGCCGGCGGCCAGGTCGTCTTCGCCCTGGCGTACGTGGGCACCGTGCTGCTCGTGCTGCGGGACGCGGTGTCCGGCCGGCACGGCATCGGGGAGGTCACCGTCGTCATCGCGCTGGCCGTCCAGGTGAACCAGCAGGTCACGGAGGCGGTCAATCTGACGGGCACCCTCCAGCGCATGGGCAGCACCCTGCGCAGGGTGGCCGCGGTACGCGCCCTGGTGGCGGAGCCGGACGGCCCCGCCGAGGAGGGCGGCCTCAGCCCCGCGGACCGGATGCGCGAGGGCATCGAGCTGGACGGGGTCGGCTTCGCCTACCCGGGTGCGGACGCGCCGGTGCTCAACGACCTGCGGGTGCGCATCCCGGCCGGCACCACGGTCGCCGTGGTCGGCGAGAACGGGGCCGGGAAGTCGACGCTGGTCAAGCTCCTGTGCGGGCTGTACCGCCCGACGAGCGGCCGGGTCCTGGTGGACGGCGTCGACCTGCACCGGCTGTCCGCCGAGGAGTGGCGGGCCCGTATCTCGGTCGGCCTCCAGGACTTCGTACGGTACGAGTTCCGGGCCGGGACCACCGTCGGGCTGGGCGACCTGCCCCGGGTGGACGACGACCGGGCGGTGCTCGACGCCCTGGAGTCGGCGCACGCCGGTGACGTGGTCGAGCGGCTGCCGCAGGGGCTGGACAGCCAGCTCGGCAAGAGCTGGACGGAGGGCGCCGAACTCTCGGGCGGGCAGTGGCAGAAGCTGGCGCTCGGCCGGGCCATGATGCGGCCGGCACCGGTCCTGCTCGTCCTGGACGAGCCGTCGTCCGCGCTCGACGCGGAGACCGAGCACCAGCTCTTCGAGCGCTTCTCGGAGCAGGCCCGGCAGGTGCGCGAGGCGGCCGGCGCGATCACGGTCCTGGTCTCGCACCGGTTCTCCACCGCGCGCATGGCCGACCTCATCCTCGTCGTCCGGGACGGGCACATCGCGGAGTCCGGCAGCCATCAGGCGCTCATGGCGGACGGCGGCCTCTACGCCGAACTCTTCGGCCTCCAGGCGGCGAGCTACCGGTGACGGGCGGAGGGGCACATTCCATCGGATCTGCCGGGCTCGCGCGACTTTGGGATGTGCCCCTCCTGCCGGATGCCCGCCGGACGCTACGGTCGGCTGACCCGGATGATGCCGCACGGAATACGGAGTAAGAAATGATCAAGGGACTCGACCGGCTTGAGGTCATCACGCTCTTCGTCGAGGACGTGGTCGCGGCGAAGCGGTTCTACCAGGACGTCTTCGGCCTTGAGGTGGTCTTCGAGAACGAGGACTCCGCGGTGGTCAAGCTCAGCAACACGATGATCAACCTGCTGGTGACCGACAACGCCCCGACGCTGGTCGAGCCGCGCCCGGTCGCCGCCCCGGAGGCGGGCGCCCGGCTGCTGCTCACCATCGAGGTCGAGGACGCCGACGCGGTGTGCGCCGAGCTCGTGGAGCACGGGGTGACCCTGCTCAATGGTCCGGTCGACCGCCCCTGGGGCCGCCGTACCGCCGCCTTCGCCGACCCGTCCGGCAACGTCTGGGAGGTCGCCCAGGTCCTGCCGGACGCGTAACCGGAAGCGACACACGAGCGGGGCGCGGCCACCGGGTGGCCGCGCCCCGCTCCGTCGTGTCCGGTCAGTCGTGTCCGGTCAGTCCCAGAGGACGGTGGTGCGGTACAGCAGGCGCGGGCTGACGAGCCGGTCGCAGGGCGTACGGGTGTGCATGGTGGCCTCGTTGTCCCACATCACCACGTCGCCCTCACGCCACTGGTGGCGGTACACATAGCGGTCGGCCGTCGCGTGGTCGTGCAGCTCGCGCAGCAGCGCGTCGCTCTCGGCCCGGCCCAGACCGACGATCCCGCTGATGATCATGCTGCCGAGGAGCAGCGACCGGCGCCCGGTCTCGGGGTGCTCCCGGACGAGGGGGTGCGCCATGTCGGGCATCCGCTCGCGTTCCTCGGCGGTCAGCGGCGCCTTGTGCGGGTTCGTCAGCCGCTCGGTCTCCACCAGGTGGTGCATCGAGTGCACGCCCTGGAGCCCGGCGATCCGCTGCTTGACGGCCTCCGGGAGTTCGTCGTACGCGGCGGTGGAGTCGGCGAACAGCGTGTCGCCGCCGGTCTCCGAGGCGACGACGGAGTACAGCAGCGACGCCCTGCTGGTGCGCGCCTTCCAGCTGTAGTCGGTGTGCCACTCGATCTGCTCGTCGCCGTCGTACAGGCCGATCGGCTGCCCGTCCTTGAAGATGTTGCTGATGGTCAGCACTTCGGGGTGGTCGGGGACCACGTACTTCGAGACGGGGTAGACGTCCAGCGGCCCGAACCGGCGGCTGACGTCGACGTGTTGTGCATGGCTGAGCTGCTGACCGGGGATCACCAGCACCCGGTGCTCGGCGAGATCGCGGGTCAGCGCGCCGACGGTCTCCTCGGTCAGCGGCTCGCGCAGGTCGAGTCCGTGGACCGTGGCGGCGAAGGTCTGGCCGGCCCGTTCGATCCGGTAGGGCGCTGCGGTGGTGGTGAGCATGGCGGCTCCTCACTGTGGTGGGTGGTGTGGGTGGTCCCGCGCGCCTCAGCCCACGACGGCGTACGCCCGTACGGGGAAGCTGCCCAGGCCCGCGACGGGCGCCGGTACCGCGTGGAAGCGGAATCCGTCCGACGGCAGGTCTTCGAGGCCGCGCAGGTGCTCGATGACGCAGATCTCCGCCGCGAGGAGTCCGGTGTGGGCGGGGCGCGTCAGGTCCGCCATGTCGTCGATGTTCACGGAGTCGATGCCCACCGCGGCCGGCTTCCGCGCGACGAGCCGTTCCACCGCGCTCGCGCTGAGGAAGGGGTGCCCGGCGTCCGCGTACCGAGGGGTGCGCCAGTGGCGGTCCCAGCCGGTGCGGATCAGGACCGCCCGGCCGGTGACCTCGACGCCGTCGAGGAGCTCGGGGCCGACGGACCGGCCCTCGATGCCCGTGGCGTCGATGACGACGCCCTCCACGTCCGCCAGCCGGGACAGGTCGAGCGCGGACAGGTCGGGGCCGTCGGGGTAGCGGTGGAAGGGGGTGTCCAGATAGGTCCCGGTGTTGGCGACCATGGTGATGGAACCGATGTGGAACTCGGTGCCGGCCGGGTACCTGCCGCGCGACTCCTCGCGGGAGAGGTGGTCGCTCAACTCCGGCCCGGGCAGGCCGGGGTAGGTGTCCATGCCGTGCTCGATGGTGTGGGAGAGATCGATGATCCTGGTCCGGACGGGGTGCCCCACGGTGGTTCCTCTCGGTCGGTGTTCCACGCTTCAGCCGGGGTGGGCGGGGCCGCGCACCGGCAGCAGTCCCTCGTACTCCGGTTTCTTCTTCCACTCCGGTTCGGGCGGCAGGTGGCCGGGGCGGGGGCAGTGTGCCGAGGGGGCGCCCGTGACCCGGTCGTGCAGATATCTCGGGCAGTTCTCGAAGACCTGGTCCACCGTGATCCGCAGGACGGCCTCCGCGCCCTCGTGCGCGGCGACCGCCTCCGGGTCGGTGAGCAGCCGGGCCCGCCCGCCGACGCGGAGCTTCGCGGGGACGCCGGCGGGCAGGAAGAGGAGGGCGACGTGCGCGGCGGCCGCGGCGTTGCCGAGCGTGCGGTACATGCCGTTCCCGTCGTAGCTCGGCAGGTCCAGCGTGTGCGCGTCGAGCACCCGGACGAAGCCGGGCAGCCCGCCCTTGTACGAGCAGTCCGGCCGGCCGTCGGGGCCGACGGTCGCCACGAACACCTCGTCGGCCGCGGCGATCCACTCCTGGTGCCCGGGCTCCAGGCGGTCGAGGACGTACTTCTCGGCGAGGTGTCCGGCCAGGCCGGACGTGCCGAACCGGCGCTGAAGTCCTCGGCTCTGCTCGTGGTAGAAGGCGTCGGGCTCCATGGGGCCGCTCCCTGTGATCGGGGGGATCGGGGTCCGCCGGTCAGCGGCGCAGGTCCTTCATCTGCTGCCAGATGCGCCGGTAGTAGGCGTTCGCGACGCGTTCCCGGGTGAGCACCCCCATGCACACCTCGCGGAGCGCGGCGGGCGAGGACTGGACGAGCGGCAACAGGACGTGGTCCAGCCAGTCGGCGCCGTGGCCCTCGTCCACGTGGACGTGGATGCTCTGGTACGTGATGACGTCGGCGGGCACTCCGAGGCGGGTGCAGGCGTCGACCATCGCCTGGAAGCGCGGCGGGGCGCTGTGCTCCATCAGGCCGAGGGCGCCCAGGGCGCGCGGGACCAGGCCGCGGTGGAGCGCGTACATGAGGGTCAGGCAGGCGTTCTCGAAGACCTCGGTGCCGTTCAGCTCGGAGGTGTCGATGTTCCGCTCGGCCAGGCGGTCGCGCATGTAGACGGCGGAGTGCTCGAAGAGCACGGTGTGCATCCGTTCGAGCGCGCCCTCGCCCATCTCGTCCCAGTAGTTCTCGGCCATGACCAGCTTGCTGGCACCGGCGGAACCGAGCTGGACCAGGGCGACCAGGTCGTCGAAGCGGCTGTCGACCAGCTCCTCGGCGAGGAAGAAGAGCGCCACCTCGTCCAGCCTGGCCTCGTTCTCGATGTACCGGCAGAACTCGGGCTGCACATGGGCGGCGCTGACCGCCTCGAACCAGTCGCGGAACTCGGCGGCGGACTCGGGCAGCCGGGCGGTGTCGACCTGCTCGTCCTCCCAGCGCAGCCACTCGTTCTCGATGCGGCCGATCTGCTGCGAGGCGTTGAGCCGCGGGATCTGCTCGAAGGTCTCGGGGCCGCCCAGGTAGGCCGCGTAGTGGCGGTGCAGACGGGTCATCAGTTGGAGTCGCGCGGCCAGGTCCGGCGCGGACGCGTCCTGCGGGAAGGCAGCGGAGATCGCGCTGCCGTGGGGACGGGGGCGTTCCAGAACGCTGCCCGGGAGTGCTCCAGCCACTGCTTACCTCCTGGCCGTGACGGCCTGTGCGAGTTGTTCCGGGTGGGGGGCGGGCCCGTCGCCGAGGGGGGCGACGGGCCGTTGGTCGCTCAGACCGCCGCCATCGGGCAGCCCGCGGCCTCGGCGGCCGTGACCACCGGGGCGGCGGCCGTCGCGGCGATGTCCTCGGCGATGCCGGCGACGATGGCCTGGGCCTCGTCGGCGGTGGGCGCGGCGGCGATGACCGCGATCATCGGCTCGTCCCAGTGGATGCCGCGCACGCTGGTCGGGTAGGCGCGGACACCCTGGTCCCAGAGGCGCTGGAAGACGGGGCGGATGTGCTCCTGGTAGCTGAGCCCCGGCGGCACGGTCATCATGAAGTGGGCGGAGAGGGTCAGGTCGCGCTCGGCGTTCCACAGCCGGAGCAGGCCGCCGGCGTGCAGGGAGCCGCTGCGCCGGGCGTTGATCTCCGTCACGTACAGGGTGCCGTCCGCGCCGGCGACGCAGTCGGCGCACATCCAGCCCCGGTAGCCGAGCGCGTGGGCGGCGGCGCCCACACCGTGCGCGACCTTGGTGACCTCGGCGCCCCAGTTCTGCGGGAGCGCGCCGTCGCCGACGTCCACGCTGCGGAACTGGTAGCCGTTCTCGACGGTGAGGGCGCACAGGACGACGTCCTCGACGCCGTCCTCGCCGACCAGGATGTCGACGGCCGGGCAGCCGACGCCCGGGGCGTGCTCCACGAACTGCTGCACCAGGATCGGGAAGGCGAAGAAGGAGTCCCGCGCGGCGTTGTCCAGGAAGCTTTCGACGGTGCCGGCCGAGACGACGCCGGAGCCGTCGCCGGCGACGCCGTAGGCGGTACGGGCGATGACCCGGTCGTAGCGGGTGAGCAGCCGGGTGAGGGCGCCGCGCAGCTCGACCCAGTTGCTGACGACGACGCCGGGGGCGACGTGGATGTCGGGCAGTTCGCGGGCCAGGTCGAGAACACTGACCTTCGAGTCGAGGTAGAGGCTCGCCCAGTAGTCGGCGGTGTCGACGGAGTCGAGCTCGACGTCCAGGCCCCAGCCGCGGATGATCGCGGCCAGCTGGTACGTCTCGGGGGTCGGGCCGACCATCTGCATCCTGACCAGGTCGTGGCCCTCCAGGCGGGCGCGCAGGGCGCGCTGCGCCGCCCCGTCGGCGAGCAGGTCCTCGACCAGCAGGCCCGTGGTCACGGCCGGGGAGATGTACGGGGGTGCTTCCACGCCCAGCGCGTGGTGCACGTCCGCGAACCACTGCTCGTCCACCCCGGCGGGGAGCAGGAGGACGCGCGGGGCGGAGGTCCAGAACACCGAGTGCTCGCACTCGTACGTACCGCTGAACCGCACCACGCGGGCGCGCTCGTCGCCGGTGAGGTTCAGGTCGGGGTCGCGCAGGAAGTACTCGGCGGCGTTCGGGATGATGAGTTCTACGGTCTTGGTCACTGCGGGGTCTCCCCGGTCGCGTAGGGCATGGGTGTGAGGGCCCGCACCGTGGGCTCGCTGAGGAACGGCGGGCGGGGCTTCGAGACGTCCTGCGGTCCGTTGTCGCTGCTGTTGTAGACGAAGATCACCATCGCCCGGCGGAACGGTGAGCTGTTCGGCGCGGAGGTGTGGAGGATGTTCGGGCTGAAGAAGAGCACGGAGCCGGCCGGGCCCTTGGGGCTGACCATGCCGCGCTCGCGCACCATGGCGCCGACGGTGTCGTGGCCGACCTGGAACTTCTCCTCGGCGGTGAGCGTGGCCACCCAGGACGGGGCGTCCTCGTAGCCGGCCGGCATGCCCGAGGACTCGGTGCCGGCGAGCACGCCCCGGCGGTGCGAGCCGGGGACGAAGGTGAGCGGTCCGTTGAACTCGGTGACCTCGTCCAGGAAGATCGCCACGTTGACCAGGTCGGGGCGCTGGATGCCGTCGTTCTGCAGCCAGTAGATGTAGTCCTGGTGCCATTCCCACTGGTCCCCGGAGAACGGCGCCTTGAAGTTGATCTTCGACTGGTGGACGTACGCGGAGTGGCCGACGATCTGCTCGACCGCGCCCAGCAGCTCCGGCGCCCGGGTGACCTCGGCGATCTCCGGGTAGGTCTGGTGCAGTCCGTAGACGGAGCGGACGGTGGTGTTGTCCCGCTCCATGACGCGTCGCGGGCCGTCGTCGGCGTGGAGCCGGGGCAGCAGTGTGTCGACCACCCCGGGGACGTCGGTGTTCAGATAGCCCGGGGGCAGCATCAGGTACCCGTCGCGCCGGTACTGGTCCAGCAGTTCGGTCCCCAGGGGGCCGGCCGTCAGGGTACGAGCTACATCAGGCATGGGTCCTGAACCTCCCGGTACGGTGCGGGTCTTGCGGGCAGCGCGAGCTCCGGGCACCGATTCTGCGCAGTGGGGCCCGAGGGGGCATCTCCGTGGTTGCTCACGTTCGGCGGCCCCGGTCCGCCCGGGGTGCCGTGCGCGCCTCCTGCTCGCGGCCGAGGCGGCGGCCGGTGCCCAGCGCGGAGCGCAGCGCCGCCCAGGAGGTGAGCTCGATGAGCGCCCGGTCGCCGGGGTGGCGGGCGCGGAACGCGGCGACGTCCTGGTCGGTCACCTGGTACGGGGCGTACGCCACCAGCAGCGCGAGGGCGGCGGCGGGCCGGTCGGCGGCCGGCAGGCCCGCCACCGCGTCGGAGAACCAGGCACGGCTCGGCCCCCGCGGGTGGTCCCCCGCGTCGAGGCGCCCGGTCACCAGCGCGCGGACCGGCTCGGGAAGCCAGTGCACGGCGGCGTCCGTCGCGGCGGCGGCCCGGCCGAACGCGTCGGCGGCCGCCGGCACGTCCTCGGCCCAGGAGAAGCCGTCCGGGGGCGGGGCGGCGGGCAGCAGGGGGAGCGACCGGCCGGGCGCGGGGCTCGCGGCACCGGCGGGGCGCATGGCCCGGGCGACCGTGCGCATCATCGGACCGCGCACCGGGCCGGGGACGGCGGCGGGCATGGGCGACTCCGCGAGGAAGAGGGTGACCATGCGGTTGAGGTAGTGGAAGACGACGGCCACCGCGAGGAATTCGGCGCGCTGGGCCGGCTGCCAGGAGGCCGGCCAGGGCGGGGTTCCGGCGCCCGGGTCCGCCCCGGCGCGCGCCCACGCGGTCAGCTCGGGGTCCTCGTCGGCGGCGCCGTCCAGGGTCTCGTACGTGGCCCGGTGGACGTCCACGCAGTACGGGCAGGCGTTGGCCCGGGACACGGCCGCGGCGACCCGTTCCCGGGCGGCCCGGTCGGTCGCGCCGTCCACGAGCAGGCCCTCCCGGAGCATCGCCCAGGCGGCGGCCAGCGCGGGCGGGGACGGCGAGTGCAGGGCGAGCGGGGGCGCCAGCACCCCGAAGTCCCGCACGGCCTGGGTGTAGACGGCGGCGACGTCGCCGCGCGCCTCGGACTGCCGTACGGCCGTGACGTGCCGGACCTGTGTGCACGCGTGCCGGAGCATCGCTCCCACGATCTGTCTCATCTTCTCCGCGCCTCCCGCGAACCGTGCCGTGCCCGTTGCCGCCAAGTGGCCTCGCGGCCCGGCGGCTTCGGCGGTGTCGGCGCAGGCTGTCAGCCGGCGGGCGGGGCGGGCACCTCCGCGGTTGCCGGTTCGCCCGGGACCGCGTGGACCGGCAACCCCGAAGATGCCTGCCGGGGCGCGGGGTTGAACGCTGAGGGGGTGTCCTCGCCCCGGCCGGGCGAGGCGGAGAACGAGGAGGCGCCATGTCCCCTGTGCCTGTTGTCGCGCGGCGGCGACCGTCCCTTACGCCGGTGCTGCGGACCCGGCTCCGAACCTCGGCGGCCCTGTCGGCGCGCAGCGGTGAGCCGGACCGGGCGGCGGTCGCCGAGCTGCGGGCGTCGGGGCTGCTGGCCGTGGCGGTGTCCGAGGCGTACGGCGGCGCGGGGGGCCGGGCGGCCGACGTGAACCGGATGGTGGAGGAGGTGGCGGTGGTCAATCCGTCGCTGGCCATCATCGCGTTCCAGCACTGCTCGGTCGCGGCGCGGATCGGTGAGTGGGGCTCGGCCGCGCAGAAGGCGCAGCTGCTGCCCCGGCTGGCCGACGGCACCTGGCTGGCCGCGTCCGCCTGGAGCGAGGGCGGCGGCCGGCCCGGGTCGGGCGGTCCGCGCAGTACGGCGGTGCGCGAGGAGTCGGGCGGCTGGGTGCTGCACGGGGCGAAGGCGTTCACCACGGGTGCGTGTCTGGCCGATGTGTACCTGGTGCAGGTGCGCGACGCCCGTCCGGCCGTGGAGCCGGCGCCGGGCGGGGGCCCGCGGCCGACGTTCTTCGTCGTCCCGGCGCGGACGGAGGGCCTGGTCGCGGAACTGGGCCTGGACCTCGCCGGGATGCGCGGTTCCGCGACGGGGACGGTGTCCCTGACGGACTGCCGGGTGCGGGACGCGAACCGGCTGGGCGCGGTGGGCGCCGGGCAGGAGATCGTGGCCGGCGCGCACCGGTCGGGCGCCGGCCTGGGCGCGGTGGCGGTGGGCATCGCGCAGGCGGCCCTGGACGAGGTGACGGGGTACGCCCACCGGCACGGGCTGATGGGGCGGCAGTCGTTCCGCTACCGGCTCGCCGAGCTGACGACCCGTCTGGAGGCGGCCCGGGCCATGGTGGAGCGGGCTGGTGCGGGGACCGCTCCCCGCCCGGACCTGGCGACGCTGCGCAGCAAGCTGTTCGCCTCGACGGCGGCGGAGGACATCTGTCTGGAGGCCGGCCGGCTCATGGGCTCGGCCGGCTACGCGTCGGAGAGCGCGGTGGCGGGCCTCCTCGCGGACGCCCGCGGGGTGGCGCTGATGGGCCCGTCCAACGAACTGTGCCACCGGCTCCTCGCCGTGTCGCTCCTCGGCCGCGACCACGCTGTCGCGGAGGAGCCCGACGAGGCGCCGGAGGCCACGGTGTTCAGAATCTGAGGACGACCTTGCCGGTGAAGCGGCCGGTCAGCTGGCCGACCGCCGCGTCGACGCCGTTCTCCAGGCCGTCGACCACGGTCTCCGGCACCACGATCTGCCCGGTGCGCACCCAGCGGGTGAACTCCTCCTCGAACCGGGGCATCAGCTCGGGGTGGTCGAAGGTGTAGAAGCCCTGGATGCTGAGGCGTTTGCCGACCACCGTGAGCATGTTGCGCGGGCCGGTCGGCACGCCCGACCTGACCTGTTCGGTCTGCCCGCACATCACGATGCGGCCGCGCGGCCGCAGCGCGTCGATGGCCGCTTCCAGGTGCTCTCCGCCCACGCTGTCGAAGTAGACGTCGAGTTCGCCCCCGATCTGGGAGGCGATGCCGTCGTGGTAGTCGAACGCGGCGTCGTAGCCGAGGGTCTCGACCGCGAAGCGGACCTTGTCGGGCGAGCCGACCGAGCCGATCACCCGGCCCGCTCCGCGCAGCCGGGCGATCTGCCCGGCGATGGAGCCGACGCCGCCGGCGGCGCTGGACACCAGCACGGTGTCGCCCGGTCTGATGCGGGCGAGTGCGACGCCGATGTAGGCGACCACCCCGAAGCTGAGGTGGTGGGAGAGCGACGGGTACGCGTCCGGGTCCAGGCGGCGGAACTGGCAGCCCTCGCCGACCGCGTAGTCCCGCCACCCGTACCGGTGCCACACGAGGTCCCCGGCCGCCAGGCCCTCGCACCGCGACTCCACGACCTCGCCGACCGCGTCGCTCCACAGGGGCTCGCCGGTCTCGAAGTGGGGGATGTCCAGGGCGGACAGGTCGCTCATCCGCAGCAGCGCGCCCGGGTCGATGGACATGTAGAGGTTACGCACCAGGACCTCGCCGGGAGCGGGGTCCTGGACGTCCACCTCGACCAGTTCGACGTCCCCGGGGTCCGGCACGCGCTGGGCCGGGCGGGAGACGAGGCGGACGAGCCGGCCGGTCCTCATGACAGGGCCCGTTCCCGGTCCGCCGCCGTGTCCGCGCTCCCACGCCGGCCGCGCGGGAAGAGCACCCTGCGCAGCACCGAGGGGCGCATCACGGCGGGAGGCGGGTCGACCAGCCCTGCCACGCGCAGGAACGCCTCGGTGACGGCCTCGTCGTGGACCGCCGCCGCGCGCAGCCTCGGCATATAGGCGTTGACCAGCCGTACGGGCAGGCTCCGCCTGCCCCGCGTACCGGGGAAGGCCAGGTCGCCGCCGGCCGCCAGCGCCCACGGGGCGTCGTTGACGCGTGCCAGGTCGCGGAAGTAGGCGCGCGGGTCCGGGTCCCGGTCGCGGCCGGTGTGCCGGGCGAGCACCCGCGCGCCGAGGGCGGCGACCGTCATCCCCTGGGCGTAGATGGGGTTGAAGGAGCAGACCGCGTCGCCGAGGACGAGCAGTCCCCGGGGGAACGCGCCGAGGGATTCGTAGCGGCGGCGGACGCTGGCGGGGTAGTGGAAGGAGACCGGGTCGCCCAGCGGGGTGGCCTCGCGCACCGCCTCGTGGATCGCCGGTACGGGGAGGGACGCGGCGAACGCGAGGAAGCCGGGGAGGTCGGCCGGCGGGCGGTCGCCGTGGATCCCGTACAGCGACAGCGAATAGCGGTCCGCGAGCCGGGCCAGCGTCGCGCCCCGGGGGGAGCCGGGGGTGGCGACGCAGACCTCGGCGACCCCGTCGCCGACGGGGTCGGGGTCCAGGGGGCCCCGGAAGTCGCAGGTGGTGTAGGTGAGGTCGATCCTGACCTTGTCCTCGCGCACCTGGGGCAGGCCGAGCGCGGCCAGCCAGCCGGGGGTGCGGGAGCCGCGGCCGGTGGCGTCGACGGTGAGGTCGGCGGGGACCTCGTACGCGCCCTCGGACCCGTGCCGGGCGTGCAGGCGCACCCCGGTGACCCGGCCCCCCGCGGTGCCGATGAGGCCGGTGATGTCGGTGGCCTCGGCGAACCGTACGGCGTCCAGGGCGCGGACCCGGCGGCGCAGCCGCTGTTCCAGCATGGGCCGGGACGGCGAGATGCAGGTGAGTCCGGTGGTCGTGCGGCGCATCATGCGGCCGTCGAAGTGCCAGCCGAGGCTGGTCCCGAAGTCGCCGACGGGGACGCCGTCGGCGCGCAGTTCCTCGGTCAGCCCGGGGAAGAGCCCTTCGATGACCTCGTGGCCACTGGCGAGCAGTCCGTGGACGTGGTGCCCCTGGGGCGCGGCGCGCCGGGGCCCCGCGGTGTCTCCCAGCTCGTCCCGGTCCACGACCAGGACGTCGTCGTAGGAGTCGGCGAGGACCCGGGCGGCCAGCAGGCCGGCGATGCCGCCGCCGAGGACGACGGCGCGCCGGCCGGGGGCCGTGGCTCCCGCCGTCATGCGCGGTCCCCCGCCCCTGCGGTGACGGGCTGCCGGGCGCCGACGGCCGCGGCGAAGTCGCGGAGGTCGGCGACGAAGTGCGCGGGCTGCTCCAGCGGGGCGAAGTGGCCGCCGCCGGGGTGCTCGCGCCACTGGACGATGTGCGGGTACTGCTGCTCGGCGAACGCCCGGACCGGCGGCGCCGGGTCGTCGGGGTAGACGGACACGCCGAGGGGCGCGGTCATGGGCGGCGGGGCGGTCGCGGTGGGCGAGCCGGGCAGCTGGTCGGCCAGTTCGTAGTAGGTCTGGGCGGACGAGCCGCCGGTCGCGGTGAGCCAGGTGAGGGTGAAGTTGGCGAGCAGGTCGTCCCGGTCGATGACCTCCTCGGGCCGCTCGGCGCAGCCGGACCACTCCTTGTACTTCTCGGCGATCCAGGCGAGCTGGCCGGCCGCGGAGTCGTCCAGGGAGTACGCCAGGGTCTGCGGCCGGGTCCCCTGGATCTTCATGTAGCCGGAGCCGTACTCGAAGAAGTCCCCGAGCCGGGCGAGGCGGCCCAGGTCCCGCTCGTCGAGCCCGGCGACGGCCTCGGGGCCCGGCGGCGGGGTCACCAGGAAGTTCACGTGCACCCCGGCGACGTGCTCCGGGTCGAGGGAGCCGAGGGCGAGGCTGACCCAGGAGCCCAGGTCGCCGCCCTGGACGAGGTAGCGGTCGTAGCCCAGCCGGCGCATGATCTCCGCCCATGCCTGGGCGATCCGGGGCACGCCCCAGCCGGGTTCGGCGGCCGGGCCGGAGAGGCCGTGCCCGGGGAGGGTCGGCAGGACGAGGTGGAAGGCGCGGGACGGGTCGCCGCCGTGCGCCCGGGGGTCGGTGAGGGGGCCGATCACGTCCAGGTATTCCAGGACGGACCCGGGCCAGCCGTGGGTGATGAGCAGCGGGGTGGCGTCCGGCTCGGGCGAGCGGACGTGCAGGAGGTGGACAGGGGTGCCGTCGACCTCGGTGCGCAGCTGCGGGTGGGCGTTGAGCCGTTCCTCGACGGCACGCCAGTCGAACGTGTCCAGCCAGTACTGGGTGAGCTCGCGCAGATAGCCCACGGGGACGCCGCGGCTCCAGCCGGCTCCGGGGATCTCGGCGGGCCAGCGGGTCTCCGCCAGACGCCTGCGCAGGTCGTCCAGTGCGGACGGGGGGAACTCGGTGCGGTACGGATGCATGTGGTCTTCCCGGTTCCTGGTGCTGTGGTGGGTTCCGTCGCGTGGAGCGGGGCGCGCCCCGGAAAGGGCCTAGGACCTGTCGGGAGTTCCCCGTCGTCCGCGCGGAGCGCGGGCGCCGCTGCGCAGGCGGGGAACTCCAGACAGGGCCTAGAGGTACGAGGTGTTGGGGTCGAGGCCGCAGAGCACGCGTCCGTACAGTTCGGCGTTGGTGTCGGGGTGCATCAGCGCGTGCAGGTTGAGCGCCTGGACGTCGCGGCGGATCCGCTGGATGGGGTCCGTGCTGTACAGGCCGCTGCCGCCGCTCGCCGTGGCCAGGGCCTCGACGGCGCCCGCCGCCTGACGGAACGTGCGGCCGAGCGCGGCGCGGGCGGCGATCCGCTCCGGCAGCGTCCACGGCTCGCGGGCCAGGCCCTTGCGGTCCAGGTCGCCGGCGATGCGGCGGGCGTGGAACTCGGCCTCGTCGGCCAGGTAGGCGGCCTCCGCCACGTGGAGGTGGGTCACCGGGGCCTCGCGCCGGCTGTCGTAGGCGGTGTACGTGATCTTCCGGCCGGGGAGCCGGTCGTGGAAGGTCTCGACGGCGGCGCGGGCCAGCCCGACCGCGGCGCCGGCGAAGCAGGCGGAGCCGGTGGCCATCATCGGCGCGTTCCAGACCGGGGACGCCTGGTTGAGCTCGGTGGCGTACTGGCCCTGGAGGACCAGGGGCAGGGGCAGCACGCGTTCCATCGGCACCCGCACGTTGTCGGCGATGGTGGTGAGTGACCCGGTGCCGCGCAGGCCGGAGGTGAACCAGTCGTCCTCCAGCTGGAGTTCGGCGGTCGGTACGAGGGCCATGACGGGCCACACGCCGTCGCCGCCCGGGGCCGGGGCCATGGCGAGGACGACCTGCCACTGGCTGTGCGGGGCGCCGCTGACGAAGGACCAGCGGCCGTCGATGATCATGTCGGAGCCGTCCGGGCGGGCCTGGGCGGAGGGGCTGAGCACCCCGCAGACGCGGACGTCCGGGTCGGCGAAGACCTCGTCCTGGACCTGGTCGGGGAAGAGCCCGGCGAGCCAGGCGCACATGGACCACACGGCGGTGTTCCAGGCGGCCGCGCCGTCGCCGCGCGCGATCTCGCCGATGACGCTCTGGAGGGTCGCGAAGTCCGTCTCCTCGCCGGAGTAGCGCGCCGGGACGCGCATCCGCAGCGCCCCGGTCCCGGCGAGCGCGTCGAGCGTGGCCTCGTGGAGCCTGCGGTTGTCGTCGGTCCACCGCGCGTGCTCGCGCAGCGTCGGCAGGACCTTGCTGACGTTCTCCTGGAGGGGATGGGCCACAGGCGCTGTCGCAGTCATGTGTGGTGCCTCTCGTCTCGGTCTTCGCGGAGGGACCGGGCGCTGCGGGACGTCGCGGCACGCGCGTCTCCGGCGCCTGCCCGGGCGTGGATCAAGGCTGCGGTCCGCGTCAGGCGCGGCGCATCTTCCTTCGTGCGCAACGGGCTCGGGGAGCGTTGGGCGCGTCTTCCCGCGTGCTGTGGTCGCTCTTCCGCTGTGCCTGAACGCCTGTTCAAGCGGGTCGGGCCCGTCGCGGGCGGTGAAGGCTGCCCTCCGGGTTCCGCCGTCGGCCCGGGAGAGGAGCGCGGTCATGGCATGGCTTCAGCGCACACGGGTCGCGCCCGGTGCCGCGTTCCGCGTGGTCTGCTTCCCGCATGCCGGGGGCACGGCCGCCTTCTTCCGGCACTGGGCCTCCCCCGGCGGGCGGTTCGAGGTGTACGCGGTGCGCTATCCGGGCCGTGCGGAACGGGCGGCCGAGCCGTGCGCCACGGACGTCCGGGACCTCGCGGCGGGCGTCGCGCCCGCCGTCGCTGCTCTGGCGGACCGGCCGGTGGCGCTGTTCGGGCACTCCATGGGCGCCTGGGCCGCGTTCGAGACGGCGCTGCTGCTGGAGCGGGGCGGTGTTCCGCCGAGCCGCCTCTTCGTCTCGGGCGCCTCGGCCCCGCCTCCGCGACCGGCCCCCGCCGGGCTGGAAACGGCGTCCCCGGACGAGCTCGCGACGACCCTGGTCCGGCTCGGGGGCACCGACCCCGCGCTGCTGGACGACCCGGGGCTCCTCGACCGGTACTTCCCGTACATCCGGGCGGACCTGCTCATGGCGAGCCGGTACGCGGCACGTCCGGCGGACCGCGTCGGCTGTCCCGTCACCGGGGTGCTGGGCGACGCGGACCCGGTGACCGGCCCCGGTCAGGCGTCCGGCTGGTCGCACCGCACCACCGGCGGATTTCGCCAACTCGTCGTTCCCGGAGGCCACTTCTACCTCGCGGACGACCCGCCCCTCGCGCTGCTCGACGCGGAGCCGGCCTCCTCCCCGCGCACCGCGCCGATCCCCACGTAACACTCCTCCGTGAAAGGGCCTCGCATGACGCACATCGCGCTCGACAACGACCTCCCCGGCATCACCGGCCTGATGGCCAACCGGCCGGACACCGCCGCCCCGCTGAACCACCTCGCCGAGACCCTGCTGCGGGCGCCCGCCTCGCTCCCCCAGGGTGAGCGGGAGCTGATCGCCGCGTACGTCTCCCACCTCAACCGGACCCCGTTCTGCGCCGGTTCGCACGCCGCGTTCGCCGCCGCACAGCTGGTGGAGGGCCAGGAGCTGGTCGACGCGGTCCTCGCCGACCCGGCGAGCGCCCCCATCGGCGCCAAGCTGCGCGCGCTGCTCGCCGTGGCGGCCGAGGTGCAGGCGGCGGCCCGGGCCGTCTCCGCCGAGGCGGTGGCGGAGGCGCGGCGGGCGGGCGCGAGCGACGCGGACCTGCACGACACCGTGCTGATCGCGGCGTCCTTCTGCATGTTCAACCGGTATGTCAGCTGCCTGGACACCGCGCTGCCGGTGTCCGACGCCTACTACCTCGAATCCGCGCACCGGATCACGACCGTGGGCTACGGCCGGGCCGTGAGCGTCCCGGCCTGAGCGGTGTACGCGGCGGCGGAAGGAGGACCGGAGTGTTCGGCCTGACAACGGAAGAGCGGTGGACGGCTGCCCGGGCGCCGGAGCAGCACGGGCGCACCGCCGTCGTCACCGGTGCCAGCTCCGGCATCGGCCTCGCGACCGCCGCCGCGCTCGCGCGCCTCGGGGCGCATGTGGTGCTGGCGGTACGGGACCCCGGCCGGGGCACCCTGGCGGTGAGCCGTATCCGGGAGGCCGTACCGGGCGCCGACCTGACGGTCCAGGAGCTGGACCTCGCGGCCCTGGACTCCGTACGGCGGGCGGCGAGGGAACTCGAAGGGCTGCCCCGGATCGACCTGCTGGTCAACAACGCCGGGGTGATGTGGACCAAGGGCACGACGACCGCCGAGGGCCATGAGCTGCAGTTCGGGGTGAACCACCTCGGGCACTTCGCGCTCACCAACCTGCTGCTGCCCCGGCTGGCCGAGCACCCCGGCTCCCGGGTCGTGACGGTCAGCAGCCATCTGCACCACCTGAGCCGGCCCGGGCCGCCCGGCGCCCGGCCGCCCTCGGGCCGCTACCGGGCGTACAACCGGTCGAAGCTGGCCAATCTGCTGTTCACCGCCGAACTGCAACGGCGGCTCACCGCGAGCGGCCGTCCGACGATCGCCACGGCCGCCCACCCCGGCCTGGCGGCCACCGGTCTCGGCCGGGGCTTCCCGGCCGGGCTGCGGGTGGCCGGCGCACCGTTCGCGCGGCTGCTCCTCCAGGACGCCGACGCGGGAATGCTGTCCACCCTGCGGGCGGCCACCGACCCGTCCGCGCGAGGCGGTTCGTACTACGGGCCGGGCGGGATCACGGGCACCCGGGGCGCTCCCCGGATCGTCCGCCCCGGCCGGGGCGCCCGGGACGAACGGGCGTGGCGGCGGCTGTGGGAGCAGTCGGAGGAGCTCACCGGCCTCACGTACGGCGGCTGAGCGGGACCGAGGCGGGTGGGGTACGGGAAGCTTCCCGTACCCCACCCGCCTCGGTCGTTCCCAGGCCCTGCCCGGTCACCCGAGGCTGTTCCAGGACCGGTCGGGCTCCCGTACGGCCGCTTCGAGCAGGGCGGCGTAGGTCCCGGCCCAGCCGGCGACGGTCTCCGGGTCCAGCTCCTCGGTGTTGAACTGGATGTGCCCGCCCAGCTCCCCGGTGGCCAGGGCGTGCACGGTCCACGCGACGCCGTGCGGGATCCAGGCGCCCTCCGGGGTCAGGCCGGCCGGCTTGGGCACCTCCTCCGTGGCGTCGGCGATCCGGGTGGCGGCGGGCTCGAAGGGCGGGGCGAAGGCGCCGAAGATGAGGTTGGTCTTCCGGGGCTCGTCGTTGGGGGACATCAGCTCGGGCAGCATGTCCTCCACGTGCTGGATGGGGACCGCGTTCTCGTGTCCCTCGCGGCAGGTCCGGGCGGTGGCCGCCAGGACGTCGCGGAAGGTGTCGTGGCCGGCGAGGCCGGTGCGCAGTGCGAGGAAGTCCATCAGCGGGCCGACGATGCCCTGGTGGCGCGGGGCGGGGCGCACGGTGGTGAGCGTGTCGATGACCGGGTCCATCGTGCCGTTGATCCGGTGGGCGAGCAGGTTGAACGCCGCCAGGTACACGGTGGAGACGGGGGTGTCCGCCTGCGCGGCCAGCTCGTGGGCCCGGGTCACGGTGGCGGCGTCGAGCGGGAAGGTGTGGGCCGAGTAGGGCGCGGAGTGGACGTGCGGGACCTCGCGGTCGGTGGGGACCGCGAAGACGCGGGCGCCGGCCAGGTGCGTACGCCAGTAGGCGCGGTCCTCCTCGGTGCGGGGCGTGTTCTCGCGGGTGAGCTCGTCGTGGGTGAAGTCGGTGTACTGGACGGCCTCGGGCAGGTCGGCGGGCCGGTCCTCGGCGTGGGCGCGGATCAGCTCGGCCAGGTCCCGCAGGAGCACCTGCATCGACCACTCGTCGCCGGCGGTGTGGTGCGTGACGAGGCTCAGGACGGCGTCCTCGGCGTCGAAGCGGACCAGCCGGGCGCGGAGCAGCGGCACGGTGCGGGGGTCGAGGCTCCCGGTCTCGGCCTCGTTGCGGAGCCGTTCGGCGGCGGCGTCCCGGTCCGGTCCCGCCGCCACGGCGAGGTGGTCGACCAGCAGGGGGACGGACCGGGCGGGCACGACCTCCTGGGTCGGGCTGTCCTTGTCGCGTGTGACGACGGTACGCAGGATGGTGTGCCGGACCACCAGCTGGTCCAGGGCCCACTGGAGGTCCGCGGTGTCCAGCGGACCGGTGATCCGCCAGCTGCCCGCCATGGTGAACCGGTGGCTGAAGAATCCGGCCTCGTCGCCCTCGTCCCCCGAGTTCCACAGCACCTGGGGCGCGGAGAGGGCTTCGGGCTGCTGGTCGGACGCCTGCGGGGTGAGCGTGGTCATCGTCTTCCTCTTTCGGAGATCGGGGAGCGGGCCCGGCGGCCCGGGGGCACGTCGTCGCGGTGGGCGCCGCAGGTGCGGACGAGGCGGTCGACGGCGTCGAGGGCGTCCGGTTCGGCCAGGGGGTAGGGGCACACGGTCCACGGGCGGCCCGCGAAGAGGCCGGCGGCCGGTCCGCCCGGCCGGGCGGGGAGCCGGGGGCGGCCGGGGACGTACCCCCGCAGGTCGCAGCCGCGCAGGCGGGCTTCGTCCCAGATGCCGTGGTTCCCGGCGGTGAGGTCGGTGTAGGCGCGGCCGAGACCGGCGGCCTGCGCCTCGTACAGGGTGTCGATCACGGCGGCGGTCGGGGTGGCGACGACGACCAGTGCGGCCGGGAGGCTGTCGGGCCGAAGGACGGTGCCCGCGCCCCGGAACACGGCCCGGGCGAGGGCGCGCGGGTCCTCGTCGGCGAGCGCGACGCTGCGGCCGGCCCGGGTCAGGGCCAGGGCGATGGAGGTGCCGAGCGTCCCGCAGCCGATCACGGTGACGTCGTGCGGGGCCGTGGAGGTCATGGTGGCCGCCGGGGGTCCGTCGGGGTGCCGGGTCAGTGGCTGTGGGCCGCGAACTGCCCCGGCCGGCGGCCTTCTCCGGCCGGTCCCCGGTACGCCTGGGCCAGGCCCAGCCACTCGGTCGCCCGGTCGCCGCTCGCGGTCAGCGCGAGGTCGTCGGGGTGGCGGCGCCGGGTGACCAGCAGGCAGAAGTCGTGGGCGGGGCCGGTGATGGTCTCCACGGCGTCGGCCGGGCCGATGCTCCAGTGCTCCCCGGAGGGGGCCGTCAGCTCGAACCGGAACGGCTCGGCGGGCGGCGTCAGGCCGCGCGAGAGGTAACCGAAGTCGCGGGTCAGCCAGGCGAACTCCGCCAGGTGGCGCAGCCGGTCGCTGGGCTCGCGGCGCACCCCGAGGGCGTCGGCGATGTCCTGGCCGTGCCCGAAGACCTCCATGATCCCGGCGCAGGTGAGGATCCGCGGGGGCAGCGGATTGACGAGCCAGGGGACGATGGAGTCCTCCGGCACGGCGGCCAGGGCCCGCACGCACGCCTCGCTCTCGGCGGTGAAGGCGGCGAGCAGTCCGGCCGGGGTGAGGTGGTCGAAGCCGCGGAGCGCCGCGTTGACCGCCCCGTCGAAGTCGCCGGCCGCACCGGCGGCGATCTTCTCGAAGGTCTGCGGGTCGGCGGCGGCGGTCCTGGCCAGCTGGAAGATGAAGGTCAGGTGGGCGATCTGGTCGGCGATCGTCCAGCCGGTGGCGGGGGTGGGCGTCCGCCAGGCGGCGTCGTCCAGGTTCTCCACGAGGCGGATGGTCTCCTCGGCGTCGATCGAGAGGTCCTTGAGGGTGTCCTGCAGCGTGGCCATGGGGTTCTCCTGGGGTGGGTTGTGTGAAGCAACTCGGTCGGGTTGCGTGAAGCAACCCACTGGGCGTGCGGGGGCCGTACGGGAACGGGGCGTCAGGCGGCGAGCGCGGCGCCGGAGTACGGCGCGAGGGCCTGGACCAGGGAGTCCGGGACGAGCGAGGGGACGGTCGCGGTGTTGGGGCCGCGCATGCAGGCGATCCGCTGGCGGCCGCGGGCGACCAGGGTCTCGCCGCCGTCCTCGGCGAGCCGCACGTAGTCGAAGGTGAACTCCAGCTGGGTCTGCCCGAGCTCCGCCAGGCGCATCCGGATGGACAGCTCGTCGAAGGCGGTGATCTCCGCGAAGAACTCGCAGTCCACCTTGAGGGTGAAGAGCTTCAGGTCGTCCTGGACCTCGGCCAGGACGGCCGGCGCCTCCTGCTTCAGGAACATCTCACGGCACCGTCCCTGCCAGCGCAGGTAGTTCACGTAGTACACGTTGCCGACGAGGTTGGTCTCCTCGAAGCCGACGGTGTGGAGGTACTCGAAGTAGGCGCTCATGGTCTTTCCTCTTCCTGCTCGGTGCGGTGGGGCTGGTTTCGTGAAGCAACCTGCTGGCGATGAGTGGCCGCCCGGGCCCCTGGCCCGGGCGGGGGCGCGCGGCTATCCGGCGACGGGCGCGGGTACGGACGGCGAGGGGATCACGGTCAGGGTCCTGGACCGGCTGTCGCGGACGGCGGCGGGGAGCGTTGCCCGGTAGCTGACGCGGACGCCCTTGTCCTGGGCGGCGCGCACGATGCCCGGGACCGCTCGTTCGGCGATGGCCGCGATGGTCATGGCGGGGTTCACCGTGAGCGCGCCGGGGACGGCCGAGCCGTCGGTGACGAAGATGCCGGGGTGGCCGCGGAGTTCGTTGCGGTCGTCCAGCGCGGAGGTGTGCGGGTCGTCCCCCATCCGGCAGGAGGCCAGGGGGTGCACCGTATAGGCGCCGACCAGGTCGTTGGTCCAGGGCATGACCTGGGACAGGCCGTCCTTCTCCAGGATCTCCTTGACCTCGGCGTCCGACTTCGCCCACGCCTCGACCGTGCTGGTGGTGGGGGCGTAACGGAGGTTGCCGCGGCCCAGCATCTGCTGGGAGATACGGTGCGCGTTCCCGGTGGCGGGCGGCGGACCGAAGACGCCTTCGTTGTTGTCCTCGATCATGGTGAAGATGGTCAGCCAGGACTGCCAGCGCTTGAGGATCTCCTTCTTGGCCTTTCCGAACCAGGAGGGCGCTGCCTCTCCCGGCACCTGGGCGAGGATCGTGCCCAGGCCGGGCGGGAAGTACAGCTGTTCCAGCGAGTAGCGGGAGAACTCGGGGAGGGATCCGTCGAGCCGGTCCCAGTTGGCGACGGTGGGGCCCTTGCCGATCTGGTTGACGGCGTACGCGGTGCCGTCGCCCCGGTCGAGCTTCAGCAGCTCGGCGGCCTTGTCCTCGTCGATGATCGCCGTGTTGAGGCGTTCCCCGTTGCCGGAGAAGTAGCGCCCCACCGCGTGCGGCATCGTGCCGAGGTCGCCCTCGCTGCGCTGGAGGATGACGGGCGTGGCGCCCGCGCCTGCGGCCAGGATGACGATCTTCGCCTCGATGACGCCGTTTCCGGTGCGGACCCGGTAGTCCTCGGCGTCGATGACGTCGTAGTGGACCCGGTAGTCGCCCTCGGGGGTCCGGGTGATGCGCTGGACCTCGTGGAGTGGCCGGATCACGGCGCCGTGGGTGACGGCGGCGGGCAGGTAGTTGAGGAGGAGGGACTGCTTCGCCTCGTAGCGGCAGCCGGCCATCATCCAGTTGCAGTTGGTGCACCGGGAGCTGTCCACGGCGGTCGGCAGCGGGTTGGCGGTGCGGCCGGAGTGGTCGCACGCGGCCGCCCACAGGCCGCCGGCGTAGCTGACGTCGTCCCAGTCCTGCCGGGTGACGGACAGCGCCTGGGCGACGCGGTCGTACCAGGGGTCGAGGGTGTCGCGGTCGATGGCCTTCGGCCACATGCGGCGGCCGATGCTGCCCTTGCGTTCGAAGACGAAGCGGGGGGCGCGGGGCATCGCCGCGAAGTAGACGACGCTGCCGCCGCCGACGCAGTTGCCGCCGAGGACGCTCATGCCGTCACCGACGACGAAGTCGAAGGCCCGGGTGTAGGAGGAGCCGAGCTTGTAGTCGTGCTCGAAGTCCTCGCTGGTCAGCCAGGGTCCACGTTCCAGTACGGTGACGGAGGCCCCGCCGGCCGCGAGGTGGTAGGCGGTGATGGCGCCTCCGAAGCCGCTGCCGATCACCAGGACGTCGGTGCTTTCCGCAGGCTTCTCCGCGGGGTTCGTCATGCCGGGCTCCCGGAGGGTGTGGTGTCGGGGTGCAGGCGGGCCAGCGGGCGTCCGTAACCGGGCTTCGCGAAGCGCCAGAAGCCGTCCGCGCCGGGCGGGGTGATGCCGAGGGCGGCGAGACCGGGGTGGTCCGCGGCCAGGGCCTCCGCCGTGTGCAGGTGGGCGGCCGAGTCGAAGGACATGTTGGAGAAGAGGGCCAGCAGGATCCAGAACTCGCGCTCGGGGTGTCCGGGGGCCGTCAGCCGCTTGACCAGTTCGGTGCGGTGCTCGAAGTCGAGTGCCACGAAGGGCGGGACCGTCGCGTCGAGCTCCAGGCCGTGCTGCCCGGCGTAGCCACGGGCGTGCTCGTCCAGGAGTTCCGCGAGGCCGTCCACGCCCTCCGACATTCCGGTGGCGTCCCAGCGCAGGAGGTCCAGCGCGCCGGCCGCGACGGCTCCGCCGCCGGTGGCCGCGCCGGCGACGGCACGGTCCTCGGGACCACGCTTTTCACCGGGGATTATGGTGTCCGCGAATGCTTCCAGGGTCAGTCGTGCACTGTCGGCCGACTGCCGGCCGGTCACGTCCGTCATCAACTCTCCCTCTCCGGACAATCGGAATGTCGTGCGGCATGCCGAGGAAGCTATGCGAGCGGTGCGAGTTCAAGCAACGGGTGAGTCTGTTCAAGAAACGACCGAGTTCCACGAAGCAACTAACCGAAGTCTCCTCGGGGCCGCTCCGGGCCACCCGATAAAACCAGCCAGCCGGTAGACTTCGAATCGCTCTTCGAACAGCGGAACCGGATCGTACGACGCGTTGGAAATCGTTCCACCTCTCTACGTCGGGAACAGTTCACCCCCACTTCCAGGAGCACCCATGAGCGGTTCTGCCGAGGAACAGACGGAGCTACCCGCCCATTTCACCCAGCCGGTGCGCATCCGCGATCTGGCACCGGGCCGCTCACCGCGTCTGGACGGGATCGACGAGGCGCACGCCCGGCGGCTCGCCGAGGTGTACGACTCGCTGCCGCCGGTCCTGGTGCAGCGCCCGACGATGCGGGTCATCGACGGGATGCACCGGCTGCGGGCCGCCGAGATCCTCGGGCACGAGGTGCTGCGGGCGCAGTTCTTCGACGGCGCCGACGAGGAGGCGTTCATCCAGTCCGTCGCCCGGAACATCGCGCACGGACTGCCGCTCTCGACCGCCGACCGGAAGGCCGCAGCGGACCGGATCCTGCGGTCGTTCCCCGCCATGTCGGACCGGAGCATCGGCATCTACACCGGGCTCGACGCGAAGACGGTGGCCGGGGTCCGGCACCGTTCAACCGTGGATTCTCCGCAGCTGAACATGCGTGTCGGGCGCGATGGCAAGGCCCATCCGCTGGACCGCACCACCGAGCGCCGGCAGGCCGCCGAACTCATCTCACTGCGCCCGGGCCTGACCCTGCGCATGGTGGCCCAGCGCACCGGACTCTCCCTGGGCACCGCCCACGACGTACGGCAGCGGCTGCTGCGCGGTGAGGACCCGGCGCCCCAGCCGGGACCCCGTTCCGCGGCGCGCCCGGCGGCCCGCGACACGGCGGCCCGCGACACGGCGGCCCGCGACACGGAGGGCCCGCGCCCCGCGGCGCCCGTCCGCCGGGCCCCGTCCGGCGGGGGCCGCACCGTGACGACCCGGGACGCTCTGGACATCCTGCGGAGCCTGGCCGGTGACCCGGCGCTGCGGCAGACCGATTCCGGGCGCGACTTCGTCCGGTGGCTGCACGCCCATTTCCTCACCGACGAGGCATGGCGGCGCCAGACACCGGCCATCCCGGCGCACAGCCGGCAGGCGATCGCCGACGTGGCGATGAAGTGCTCGGATTCGTGGCGACGATTCGCCAATGAAATGAATACCGGCCGCTGAACATGCGGATCATGACCCGATCGAAGTTATCCGGAAGGGATCTCTTGTGACTTCTCCATCGGTCAACCAGGCGATTCTTCGCGTCGTCGAGGAAATGCATGAGCGTCTCGATCAGGAACTCACGATCGATGACATGGCACGCGTTGCCATGTTCAGCAAGTTCCATTTCACCCGGATCTTCCGGCACACCACGGGGACGTCACCGCGGCGGTTCCTCTCCGCGCTCCGGATTCAGGAGGCGAAGCATCTTCTCGTCTCCACCGACATGAGCGTCGCGGACGTGAGCAGCCGGGTCGGCTACAGCAGCGTCGGGACGTTCAGCACGCGGTTCAAGACGTGTGTGGGGGTGTCGCCGAGCATGTACCGGGAGAGCGGCGGCGATGTGTCGGCGCTCGGCCCGGCCCCGGTCCGCGCCGCCGGCGACGGCCCCGCGCCGCTCACCATCCGGGGGCGGGCGGTGCTGCCCGGCGACCGGGCCCTGGGCCAGGTCTTCATCGGGCTCTTCCCCAGCGCGATCCTGCAGGGCCGGCCCGTCCGGCACACCGTCATGGACGGCCCCGGCCCCTTCCAGTTGCACGACGTGCCGCCCGGCACCTGGCACGTACTGGCCTACTCCGTCCCGTACGGCACTCCGCTCCCCGCCGGCCAGGGCGGGTACGCGCCGGACACCCTCAGCATCGGCCGGTACGGACCGGTCACCGTGCAGCCCGGGGTCGCGGTGCTGCCCGCCGACATCGTGCTGCGCCCGGCCGATCCGCTGGACCCGCCCATCCTCGTCGCCCTCTCGGGCCGGGACCTCCGCACTCCGGTCGCCGCCTGAGAAGCCCCCGGGCGGCCGGGGCACACGAAGGGGCCGGCGGTGCGAATCCCCCTCGCACCGCCGGCCCCTTCGTGTGCCGCGACCGCCGGCCTCAGCGGTTCCGGCCGACCGTCATCGGCAGCCCGTCCGCCATCCGCAGCGAGAGCATCGCCTCGGGGACGGCCTTGTGCCCCGGTACGGAGTCGAGCGTCAGGTCCCGGGTGACCAGGGCCGTGACGAACACCGCCTCCATCATCCCGAGGTTGCTGCCCACGCAGTACCGGGGCCCGGCCCCGAACGGGATGTACGCGTAGCGCGGGCGGTGCGCGACCCGCTGGGGGTCGAACCGCTCCGGGTCGAACCGCTCGGGGTCCGTCCACAGCCCCGGGTGCCGGTGCAGGATGTACGGGCTGATCAGGACGTCCGCCCCGGCCGACACCTCGTATCCGCCGACGTTGTCCGCCCGCTGGGCGATGCGGGGCAGCACCCAGACCGGCGGGTAGAGGCGCATGACCTCCTGGATGACCATGGTGGTGTAGGACAGCCGGTGCAGGTCGTCCAGGACCGGGGCACGGTCCCCCAGGATCTCCCGGGCCTCCTGGCGGACCTTCTCCCGGACCTCGGGGTGCCGGTCGAGCAGGTGGAAGGTCCACCCCAGCGTGCTGGCGGTCGTCTCGTGCCCGGCGAGCAGCAGGGTCACCAGCTCGTCGCGCAGCTGCTCCGGGGCGCCGTCGACGCTCTCCGCCTCGGCCGCCGCCAGGATCATCCTGGCCAGCGCGTCGTCGGGCGCCGCTCCCCCGCTCATCCGGCCGCGCCGGTCGGCGATGAGGGCGTCGGCGATCCGGTGCAGCTCGCGGCGGGCGGTGCGGAACCGGCGCTGCCGGGGCAGCGGCAGCCACGCGGGCACCTTGTCCATCGTCACCATGTCGAACATGGCCTGGTCCTGCACCGCCTCGAAGGCGTGGGCCACCTCGCCGTAGCCGTCGAGGCCGGTGTCCAGGAGCGTGCGGCCGAGGACGCCCAGGGTCAGCTGGGTGACCAGGTGCATGAGGTTCACGGGGGCCGCGCCCTCGTGCCGGGCGAGGAGCGCGACGAACTTCTCCGCCTCCTCCGCCACGGTCTCGGCCTGCTGGGCGATCCGGGCCGGCTTGAACGCCGGCTGGACGGTCCGGCGTTGCTTGCGCCAGACCGGGCCCTCGCTGGTCAGCAGGCCGTCGCCGAGGGCACTGCGGGCCTGCACCAGGCCGATGCCCTTGTGGTAGTTGTCGCTGTTGTCGGCCAGGACGTGTTTGGCGTAGTCGGGATGGTTGAAGATGTAGAGCTTCTTCGGGCCGATGGCGACCCGGACCGCGTCGCCCAGGGCCGCCGCGTCCCGCATCAGGCCGAGACGGTCCGTGGCCAGTTTGCGCAGCAGTCCCGGGAGCGCGGAGACCGGCGGTTCGGCCGGCCGGGCGGTCATGCCGCCTCGCGTTCTTCGGTGAGGCCCCGGAAGCGCCCGCTCCGGAAGACCAGGGTGTCGGCGGCCGGCGGCCGCTTGCGCGCGGCGACGACCCGGCCGATGAAGATGGTGTGGTCGCCGCCGTCGTAGACCTCCTGCCGCACGCACTCGAAGTGCGCGTCGGCCCCGGCGATCAGCGGGGCGTCGGTGGCCCGGCCCGGCTCCCACCCGACCGTGGCGAACTGGCTGAGCCCCGAGGGCCGGGTGGGGTCCGCGAAGTGCCGGGCGACGTCCTCCTGCCCGGCCGCCAGTACGGAGACCGAGAAGTCCTCCGCGCCGGTGAGGCTGCCGTGCATGACGGCCTCCTTGCCGACACAGACCAGGACGAGCGGGGGGTCGAGGGAGAGGGCGGTGAACGAGTTGGCGGTCATGCCCCGCCAGGCGTGGCCGCCGACGGTGACGACGGTCACCCCGGTGGCGAAGGTCCCGAAGGCGCCGCGCAGCTGCCGGGTGTCGGTGAGGTCGACGTCCTCCGCGGTGCGGGTGGTTACCAGGCTCATGCGGAACTCCCAGCCGGTGTCGAGAGGATGGACGGGCTGATCCCGGCGATGCGTTCCCGGCCGCGGGCGACCAGGATCCCCTCGCCGTGCGCCCCCTGCTTGTACTGGTGGTACGTCAGCTCCAGCTCTCCGGGCGCGGTGCCGGTGACCCGGACCCGGACGAGCACGGCGTCACCGGGCTCGGTCTCGGTCAGGGCCTCGCAGTCCATCTCCCGGGTGCTCAGCGGTTCGGCGGGGAACTCCGCCTGTTCCAGGGTCAGTTCACGGCACTGCTCCTGGCGCAGGAGGCAGCCGAGATAGGAGCCGTCGGCCTCGGCCTCGGCCTCCGTCCCGGTGGCCGTGAAGTGGTATTCGTACGTCTCACCCACGGCCCTCGCCCCCCTCCCCCGGTCCCGCCAGGACGGCGAAGACGGCGGGTTCCAGCGAGGTGCGCAGCGCGGTGACGAAGGTGGCGATCTCCAGGTCCCCGCTCTTGAAGAGCACCCAGTTGTCCTTGGTCTGCGGGAGCAGGGACAGGGACGTGCTGGTGAGGTGTCCGGCCTTCTTCAGGCACTCCACCGCGCTCCACACCCGGGTGGCCGCGGTGTCCGGGGCCTCGCCGGTCGTGCCCGCCACCAGGGCGGCCAGCGGGGCGTGGTCGCCCAGGAGGCCCGTCCAGTCCTTCTGCGTGCGTACGCAGACGGCCTCGACGTCACACGCGACGGCGGTGTCGGACACGGTCGCCAGGGTGAGGTTCATGCCGTGGGCGGCGGACACGTGCTGCCCGGTGGCGAGTTCGGGCTTGCCGTCGGGCCGGTAGCGCAGCTCGGCGGGTGCGCCCAGCGCGCGCTGCACGGCGGTGAGGGTCGCGGCCCGGCGGGTCCGGACCACCTTCTTGGTCCTGGTCGCCACCGCTCCGGGCCCGGGGGCGTCGGTGTCGTCGTCCGGGTCGGGTTCGACCACGACCGCGATGCTCGCGCCGAGGACCTCCTCCAGCGACCGTTCCAGGTAGGAGCCGAGGAGCGCCGGCGGCCAGGGCCCCGAGCCGTCGTTCTTGCGCACGGCGTGCAGGGTGAGCCCGTCCCACCGCTCGACCACGGTGCCGTCCGGGGTGCGTACGGCGATGTCGTAGATGTACGTGTCACCGTCCCGGGACCGTTCGGTGGCGCAGTAGCGCAGCTCGTCCGGGTCGCCGGGCAGCTTGGCGGCGGTCAGCGGCGTCAGGCGTTCGATGCCGGACGGCAGCAGGGTGGCGTCGGGGACGCAGACCTGGTTGCCGTGCATGAGCGCGTCGCGCATGCCGGGGTCGGCGAGCAGCAGGGTCGCGGGGAGGTAGCCGGCGAACCAGCCGCCGGTGCCGGCCAGGGTGAGGTCGGCGTCGACGTCCCGGGCGGCGGCGCGGTGGTAGCGGCGCAGCCGCTGGAAGCGGGTGCCCTGGAAGAGCACGCTCCCGTACAGGTCGGCGTCCGGGTCGAGCGGCACCTGGCCGAGCGGTGCGGTGCTGACGTCGGGCCGTCCTTCCTCCGGCGGTGTCGTCGTGTAGACCACGCGGGCCCGGAAGTGCTCGGCGGCGTAACCGGTCTCCTTGGTGAAGACGGCGACGTCGACGGTGTCGGGTCCGGTGACGGTGGCGGCGATGCGGATGTGCGCGGAGCCGTCCGGCGGGACGACGATCGGCCGGGTGAACCGCACGTCCTCCAGGACGGGTGTGCCGGTCCGGCCGGTGGCCGCGAAGGCGACCTGGGTCATGGCCTCCATGCCCATGACGGCGGGCATCAGCAGGTTGCCGTCGAGGTGGTGGTCGGCGAGGTAGGGGTCGGAGCCGACGTTGAGTTCCGCCTCGGTGATCAGCTCGACGTCGTGGTAGCGGATGAGCGGGGTGGCGGTGAACCGCAGCAGCGGCAGCGGCGGCTGGTGGCGGCGGACCGTGGCGACGCCTTCGGTACGGCCGCTGACGACGGAGACGACGGGCGCGTCCGGGTCCGTGATGAGGCGGAGCAGGATCTCCACGCCCTGCTCGGGCGAGACGGGGGCGATGCCCTCGCGGGCCAGCGTCTCCACGACGGAGAGCTTCTCGCCCATGCCGACACCGGACCAGACGGACCACTCCACGCACCGGGCCCGCAGCCCCGGGTGGTCCCGGGCGACGCTCTCGGTGAGGTCGGCCAGCCACTCGTTGGCGGTGGCGTAGTGCGCCTCGCCCTTCAGGCCGGCCCGGCCGATGATGCTGCCGAAGGTGACGAGGAGCTTGAGGTTCTGCGCGCCGACCGCGTCCAGGACGTGCTGGAGGCCGTTGACCTTGGGCGCGAAGGTGCGCCGGAGGTCGTCGCGCCGCAGCGCGGTCAGCGGGGCGGGTTCGTTGCGCCCCGCACCGTGCAGCAGACCGGTGACCGGTCCGAGCCGCCCGGTCAGCTCCGCGAGGGCCGCCCGGACCTGGGCGGGGTCGGTGACGTCCGCACGCGCGTAGTGCACGGGCACGCCGCCGTCCGTCATCCGGGCGAGGTTCGCGGCGAGTTCGGCGTCCGCCGCCGCGTCGGACCGTCCCATGACGGCCAGGGCCGCCCCGGTGTCACGGGCGATGGCGAGGGCGCACTCCGCGGAGATGCCCTTGCCGCCCCCGGTGACCAGGAGGACGTCGGAAGCGCCGATCGGCGGGTCGTTGTGCTCGGCGCGGACGGGCAGGGCCCGGAGCGTCGGCACCCGGCGCACGCCGTCCTCGCCGTAGTGGGCCTCGGAGAACCGGACGGCGCCACGGGTGGCGGCGACCTCCGCGAGGACCCGTTCCACCAGGTGCGCGCCGGGCGGCGTGTGCACGATGGTGACGCGGAGCCGGGGCTCCTCCTGGGCGAGGGTCTTGACGAGGCCGGCGGCGCCGCGCCCCGACTGGACGAGGACACAGCGCGGTTCGGCGTCCTGGGAGGCGACGGCGAGGGCCGTCTTCGCCCCGTCGAGCGCGTGCTGCAGGGCCTCCTCGGAGCACTGCTCGGGCAGCCGTATCAGGATGCCGGGACCGTACGGGGACGCCTGGAGCGCGGTACGGATCTCCTCGGCCCCGGTGTCCCCGGCGTCCGCGAACAGCTGCCAGGTGCTGGTGCCCTCCCCGGCGCGCGGGGCGGCGGGCAGCGGCAGTGCCTCGGGGGCCACGGAGAAGGCGCGGGCCCAGGGCGCGGCACCGATGACGACCGGGCCCGCCGCGTCCGGAGCGTCGGCCGTCGCGGCCAGCTCCTCCAGGGCCTCGGCGAGGAGCCGTACGGAGGCGGTCGCGAAGTTGGTCGGCATCCGGGCGGCGGAGAGGCCCAGTTGGGTAGCCGCCTGGTTGACGATCTGGCCCACCGTGATGGAGCTGAGGTGCAGGTCGTCCAGGAGGCTGGTCTCGGGTCCGACGAGCTCGGCCGGGAGTTCGGCGCGCTCGGCCACCAGGGCGGTGAGCACCTCCAGGACGGACCGGCCGGCGTCCGCGCCCTCGGTGCCCGTGGCGTCGGCGTCCGCCGGGGAGGCGGCCGGGGCGACGGCGGGCAGGTCCAGGAGCGGGGCCTGCTCGCAGGGGCTGGAGAGGAACGTGCGGGCGGCGCCGATCTCCAGCGGCCGGGTGAGCCGGTGCCGGAACAGGCGCTCGTGGGCGACGGGCGCCCCGCTCACCCAGGCGGCCGCCACGACGCGGAGCAGCGAGCGGACGGACTCGTCGTCGGTGTTCAGGGCGACGGCGGGGACGCCCGTGGCGTTGCCGGCCAGCGCGGAGAGCACCCGGCCCGGGCCGACCTCGATGAACAGGTCGGTGTCACCGGCCGCCCGGGCCACGGCCTGGGAGAACCGGACAGGGGCGGTGATCTGACGGCGGAGCAGGTCCGGGACGGAGGTGTCCGGGGTGAGTTCGGCACCGGTGACCGTGGAGATCACACGGCGTCCGGGGGCCGGGTGGGCCCGGTCGTCCAGCCAGGTGCCGAAGGAGTCGGCGGCGGGGGCGACCAGGGGCGAGTGGAAGGCGTGCGAGACCGGCAGCCGGGTGCAGGGGACGCCCTCCTCGGCGGCGCGCGCGGCCAGCGCGTCCACGGCGTCGACCGGTCCCGCGACAACGGTCTGGGCCGGGCCGTTGTAGCCGGAGACGACGACGGGCAGGCCCTGGGCGAGGCGTTCGGCGGTCTCGGGCCCGGCGGCCAGGGAGGCCATGGTGCCCGAGGCGCTGTGGTCGGCCATGGCCTGTCCGCGTACCCGGGCCGTCTCCAGGAGCTGGGCGGCGGTCAGGGAGCCTGCCCAGTGCAGGGCGGAGATCTCGCCGAGGCTGTGGCCGACCGCGAGGCCGGCCTCGATGCCGAGGGAGTCCAGGACCCTGAGCCCGGCCAGCGAGCCGGTGGCGATGCGCGGCTGGGCCGTCTCGGTGGCCGTCATGTCGCCCGTGGTGGGCAGGGCGGCGGTGGCGTACGCCTCGGCGGCCTCCGGGAAGCGCCTCGCGAGGGCTCCGCCGGTGGTGCTGGTGCCCGATCCCTGGCCGGGGAAGAGGAAGCCGATGCGGGGCTCGTCGGCGGCGTGGCCCAGGAAGGTGTTCCCGTCCGCGGTGAAGGCCGTCGCGCGTGCGTCGCGCTGGTCGACGGCGGTGATCAGGCGGCGCAGCTGCCGTTCGGCGTCCTCGGGTGAGGTGACGACGGCGGCGGCCCGCCAGGGAAGGTCGCGCAGTTCGCGCTGGAGGAGGGCGGCGAGGTCGGTGATCTGGCCGTAGGAGAGCCGGATCGTCTCGTCGGCGGCCCGGGTGAGGCGGTCGCGCAGTTCACCGGGCGAGTCCGCGTCGAAGAGCAGGACCTCGGCGTCCTGGAGCGAACCGGCGAGGTCGAGGGAGCGGCGGGCGAGCGGCTTGCGCTGCTGCGGCTCGGGCTTGTCGAGGACGATGTGGGTGTTGATGCCGCCGAAGCCCATCGCGGTGATTCCGGCGCGCAGCGGGGCGTCCTCGGGCCAGGGTTCGGCCGTGCGCAGGGCCCGCAGGTTGGCGTCGTCGGCGGTGAGGAGGTCGTGCGGGTCGGCGCAGCCGATGGTGGGCGGCAGCATGCGCGCGTCGACGGCGAGCGCCGCCTTGATCAGGCCGGCGACGCCGGCGGCGGCCTTGGTGTGGCCGATCATGCCCTTGATGGAGGTGATGACCGCCGAGCCCGGTTCGGCGCCCGCCCGGGCGCGGAACTCGCCGAGTGAGGTGAGCTCGGTGGCGTCGCCGACCTCGGTGCCGGTGCCGTGGCCCTCGAAGAGCGGCACGGTCTCGATGCCGAAGCCGGCCTGTTCGTAGGCGCGCCGCAGGGCGAGCTGGTAGCCGCTGACCTCGGGGCGGGTGATGCCGCCCTGGCCGTCGGAGGAGATGCCCCAGCCGGCGATGGTGGCGTAGATGCGGTGACCGCCGGCGAGCGCGTCCTCCTCGCGCATGAGGACGACCATGCCGCAGCCCTCGCCGGGCCAGAAGCCGTTGGAGCCCTGGTCGTAGAGGCGCATCTCGCCGCGTGCGAGGGCGCCGGTCTTGGCGAAGCCGATGACCTCGAACGGGTCGATGGACAGGTCGACGCCGCCGGCGACGGCGATGTCCGTGACGCCGCTGAGCAGGGAGGCACTGGCGGTCGTGACGGCCAGCAGGGAGGAGGAGCAGGCGCCGTCGACGGTGTATCCGCCGCCGTTGAGGTCGAAGTAGTTGCAGATGCGTCCGGCGATGGTGTTGGCGAGGCCGCCGGCGAGGGTGTCCTCGTCGGTGGGCGGGAACGGCCGCTTGTAGTCCTCCTCCATTCCGGCGGCGAACTCGGCGATCCGTTCGTCCTCCCAGCCGAGGTCCTTGAGCGCCCCGGTCAGCACCCGTCGTACGTAGGGCCAGCGCAGGCGCATCACGTTGGCGCGGGAGAACTCGCCGGTGAGGGTGTTGCCGATGACGACGCCGGTGGTCTCGCGGGGCAGCCCGGCCGCGTCGGGGAAGCCGGCGTCGGCGAGGGCGCGGCCCGCGGTGTCCAGGGCCAGCCAGTGGGTGAGGTCGGTGGACCGGTAGGTGCTGCCGGCGGTCCGGTGGGCGACGCGGTCGAACTCGTAGTTCTCCAGGAGCGCCGCCGTACGGGAGTAGAAGCGGTCGGGGACGGTGGGGTCGGGGTCGTAGTAGTCCTCCAGGCGCATCCGCTCGTCCGGGAGCCTGCGGAAGGCGCGGCGGCCGGCGACGGCGTTGTCCCACAGTTCGCGGGGGGAGGCGGCGTCGGGGTACCGGCACGCCATGCCGACGATGGCGATCCTGCTCATGCGGGCACCGACTCCTTCTGTTCTCCGGGCGACACGCCGTTGAGGGACGTGGCGGCCGGGGCGGGACGGAGGGGGACGACCTCGGACACGGCCTTGGGCTGCGCGGCGGTGTCCTTGTCGGCGGTGGCGTGGATCCACCACAGGTAGCCGCCGCGGATCAGGCAGACGAGCGCGGTGGCGAAGAAGATGCCGTAGGCGATGTGCAGGGCCGTCAGGAGGCCGTACATCGCGGCGACTCCGCCGCCGAAGGCGATCTGGGCGGTCCGCTTGGACGGCGAGGTGCCCGGGTCGGTGATCATGTAGTTGGTGAAGAGGACGAAGGCGGTGCCGGTCATCATGCCCAGGGCCGCCGGGATGGAGGTCCCGAAGATCAGGCCGCGCACGATGGCCTGGAGGGCGAAGCCGCCGACCCAGGCGGCGATCAGCCACATGCGGTCCGTGAGCTTGGCGTTGAGCATGGTGCCGAGCACGATGATGATGCCGGGCAGGACCCAGTCGGCGGGCCCGTAGAGGTACTCGGTGAAGTGGTACGGCGGGGCGATGCTGGCCCAGGGGAACAGCATCAGGATGACCGCGATGCCGAAGTTCGACGGGTTCATGAAGTGGCGCATCCGGCCGCGCAGCGGCGCGCGCAGCACCCATTTGGTGCCGACGGCGACGATCACGCCGAAGATCATGACCCAGATCCGGTCGTTGACGTAGGTCAGCATGTTCACGGCCAGGCCGGTGATGTGCGAGGGGAGCAGGAACTGCATCAGTCCGCGCGGGCCGCCGCCGAGGAAGCGGGCCCTGCGGCCCTCGACCCGGGCGCTGACGGCTTCCAGGGCGATCTCCAGGGTGTACGCCGTCGCGAGGGCGACCAGCGGCCAGGTCCATGCCTGTTCGAAGCCGAGGACGGTGTAGCCGAGGATGTTGAGCACCGAGATCGAGAGCGCGAACCGGGTCAGGGCCTTGATGACCTTGGCGTCGTGCCGGGGGGCGCTCTGCGCCTTGATCGGGGTGGGGGTCTGCTGGTCGGTCATGGTCACTTCTCCTTGGCCGTGACGCCGAGCTGGAGGCAGTGCCAGCCGGGGTTCAGCTGAAGGTCCTGGTGGTGTACCTGGCCGGAGCGGTCGCGCCAGACGAGGTTGACCTTGAGCGGTCCGTCCGGCTGGTCGCCGAGTCCGATGTGGATGTCGCTGCTGCGGCGTCCGGAGTGCCCGCCGCCGCCGTCGACGCGGCCGACGCGCACGCTGCCGTCGGAGCGGGTCACCGTGGCCTGGGCGCCGATGACGGGCGAGCCGTCGGCGTCGACCAGCTTGAGTCCGAGGTAGTCGCCGGGGTTCTTGCTGGTGTTGCTGTAGAAGACGGGCTCGCCCCACTGGCGGGCGACGGCCATGTCGAGCCGGCCGTCCCCGTCGACGTCACCGGTGGCGACGCCCCGGGTGGGCACCGGTACGGCGAGGCCGAGCGCGGGGGCCAGGTTGGCGTAGGAGCCGTCCGGGCTCTTGGAGAACAGGTGCAGCGCCTGGTCGCCGGCCAGGTCGTCGCCCTCGCGCAGGTTGGGCCACCACATCGGGTGGCGCACCAGGGCGTCGTTGGCGGTGGCGAGCTCCTGGAGCTGGGGCCAGCGGTTGGTCTTGCCCTTGACGAAGCCGGTGGCCTGCGCGATCTCCAGGTCGCCGTTGTTGTCGAAGTCGCCGGTCTTGACGTCCCAGCCCCAGCCGGACCACGCCAGGTTCAGCGGGGCGCTGTGGTCGGTGAAGGGGGCGATGCCGTCGCGCATCTTGGCGCGTACGTCCTTCTTGTCGCGGGCGGAGTCGATGAACGCGAAGTTCGACTCCTGGATGCCGAACGACGTGGTGATGTTCGAGACGAACGCGTCGTACAGGCCGTCGTTGTCGAGGTCGCCGAAGTCGACGCCCATGCCCTTGAAGGAGCTGCGGCCCATCTGCTTGGACTTCGGGATGGTCGAGCTGTACGCGGACTTCACCTCGGCGAACCGGATCTTTCCGGGGCGGGAGACGTTGTGGAGCAGGGCGGAGGTGCCGAAGTCGTGGCCGAGGTACAGCTCGGGGAGCTGGTCGCCGTCGAGGTCGTTGGCGGAGGCGGCCAGGGTCCAGCCGTGGCTGATGCCGGCGGGGACGGCGCCCTTGACCTCGCTGTAGCCGTTCTCGGTCCAGCGGAAGATGTGGGAGCCGCCGCCGTTCTGGGCGTGCGACAGCGAGTCGTTCATGGTGACCCCGCCGTCCTTGGACGGGTCGAGGACGGGGCTGTCGGGGAAGTAGTTCCCGATGAGGATGTCGTTGTGGCCGTCACCGTCGAAGTCCGCGACGGCGGCGGTGTTGGAGTTCCACAGCGGGCCGTTGTACGTCGTGCCGCCGGCGCCGGGGACGAGTTCGACGGGGGTGAAGCCGTCGGGGCTCATCTTCGTGAGGTCCTGGCCGGCGCCCCGCGTGCCCTGGAAGATCACCGGCGTACGGCCCCAGTAGGTGACCAGGAGGTCGGTGACGCCGTCCTCGTTGAAGTCACCGGGGGTGCAGCCCATGGGGGCCATGGTCGTGCTGGTCGGCAGCGGGGCCGGGGCCAGCACGAACGGCTCGTAGGCGGGGCTGGTGCGGTTCGGGGAGGGGGCCGGTGTCACCACGACCTGGTCGATGCGCGGGTCGGTGACGCACAGGTCGTTGGGCAGGGAGTCGCCGTCGATGTCGTTCATGGCGATGCCGGCGCCGACGGAGGAGATCCAGGCGTCGATGTGCTCGTACGCCTTGTTGACCTTGCGGATGGTCTGCTGCTTGTAGCCGGCGGGCATCGCGATCGACTCGGCCTTGAAGGTGAAGTGCGAGGCCATGGCGCTCTTGTCGGCCGCGCTGGAGACGGGCAGGCGCACCGCGTAGAAGGTGCCCACCATCAGGGCGAGGGCGAGAACACCCGGCGCCTGCTTCCGCAACCAGATCCGTGGGTGGGTCATGAGAGGGCATCTTTCTGCGCGAGGGGAAGGGCGGTGAGCCGGCCGGCGATCTGCTGCCGCCAGGTCTCGTATGCGGGTTCGCCGGACGGCCCGGTGGCGCGGGCGTCCGGGCCGGGCATGAGGTCGGTGCAGATCCGGGCCGCCTCGGCGGGGGTCCGGCCGCAGAGCACGCGTGCGGCGAGGTGGGTGTGGTCGATGGTCAGACCGGCCTTCTCCCGGGCCTCGGCGGCGAAGGCGGCGCCCTGGGCGAGCTGGTCGCGGTGCGGGCCGGACTGCTCGGCGAAGCGCCGGAGTTCGTCCTCGCCGACGCTGCCCGCGTAGGTGGCCGCGAGGCCGGCCCCGGCGTACATGTCCGCGTGCCGGTGCTCGGCGTAGGAGCGGATGAGTCCGGTGACGACGTCGGGGTCGGTCCCGCCGACGAACCACAGGGCCCGTCCGATGCCCTGGTCGACCGCGCGCAGGCTGTAGTCCGCGGGGCCGCCCGCCCAGGTGAAGGGGTGGACGCGGTCCGGGTCGCGCACATAGGCGTCGGTGCGGAAGTACGCCTGGTGGAAGCCGTAGCCGTCCAGGATCAGCCAGCGCAGCAGCGGGTCGGTGCGGGTCACGTCCGGCCACAGGAAGCGCGGGAGCCGGGCCATCGCCCAGCCGATGCCGACGTACACCATGTAGATGTGGTGCTGTCCCTGCCCGGCCAGGAGGCCGTCGAGCCGCTTGGTGCTGCCGGCGAGCGAGTCGAGCATGACGGCGCCCATGCCGGCGCCCTCGTACGCGAATCCGCGGTACCGCTCGTCGATGGTTTCGAGGCGTTCCTCGGCCTCGGCGGACGACCGTGCCTCGACCACGTACGCATACCCGTCGAGGAACGTTTTGCCGATCATTTCCAGCTGGTTCTTCGACGCCGCATCCTTCACGTGGAATCCGCGAACGTCCATTCTGGTCGCCGACACATTCGGCGTGAGAATCCTGCGCCTCGCCGCGCGAAGAAGTTTTGACACGTGAAGACCGTCCCTCGTCGTCATTTCTGCGATCGCATCCGATGCCTTCGGCTTTCCGGAAAAAAGTGCCTTCCGCAGCCGATCGGTGTCTACTCCGGGAATGCTCAGCCGGCGTTCACGGGGAGTTTTCCGCGCACCGATTCCCGCCACAGCTCATAGGCGGGCAGCGCGCCGTCGCCGGATTCCACCGCGCAGTCGTCGGCGAGTGCGGCGGCGTCCTCCACGGACAGGCCCGCGAGTTCGCGTACGGCGATACGGGTGTGCTCGGGGACCACGCGGGAGTGGTGCCGGGCCTTGCCGGCGAAGACCGAGCCCTGCGCCACCTGCGGCGCGTGCTCCCCGGCCAGCCGGCGCAGGGCGGCCAGGTCCTCGGCGTGGGACGAGCCGGCGAAGGTGGCCGCGAGTCCGACCCCGCTCCACAGGTCGGCGTGGCGCGCGGAGGCGAAGCGGCGGACGGCGGCGTCCACGTGGGCGGTGTGCGCGCCGTGGATGAACCACAGCGCGCGGCCGATGCCCTGGTCCACCGCGCGCGAGAAGTAGGCGGCGTCGCCCTGCCAGGGGTAGGCGGCGGGGGTGTGCTGCGCGTCGACGTGCCGGGCGGTGTCGAAGTACGCCTTGTCGAAGCCGTAGCCGTCCACGGCGAGCCAGCTCATCTGCGGGTAGAGCGGGGGGCCGTCCGCGCTGTCCGTGAGGTCGGGGAGGACCTTCTTCCACAGCGGCCGCGGCAGCCGGGCCATGGCGAACCCGATGCCGATGTAGTTCAGGAAGATGTGCGGGGCGCCGGGGCCGCGCAGCAGGTCGAGGGTCCGGTGGCCCTTCCCGGGGCCCATCGCGTCGCGCACGACGCAGGCCATGGTCGCGCCCTCGTAGGCGAAGCCCTGGAGCTCCGGGTCGACCAGGGCGAGATGGCGCTCGGTCTCCTTCGGGTCGCCGGCCTCGATGGCCCACTCGAACCCGCAGACGACCGCCTGCGGAATGGTCTCCAGCGCGCGGGTGTGCGCCGTCTCCTCGACGGGAAAACCTCGTCGGGCGAAGGTCACTTCGTCCAGGGACGGCGCCATGAGAATCCGGCGCAGTGCTCCCACAGCCGTCACGATCTGCCTCCTTCGGACCGCCACGGGAGGCGGTGGAGGCTTCATGGTGGGCGGGGCGCCGGGGGCGGGCATCTTCCGCTGTGCGCTGTTGACCGGGCAGCCGGAATGTCCGCGCTCAGCGGGTCCGGCGGACCGCCACCTCGTCCGTGTGCACCTCGCGGTCGCAGTCCGTGCACCGCAGCTGGGCATGCACCGATCCGTCGCAGCCGAGGTGTTCGGCGGTACGCGGGGGCCCGTCGGCGAGGTGGAGGTTGCGGTCGCCCCACTGCATCAGCGCGATGACGGGCTTGGCGAGGTCGCGGCCTTTCGGGGTGAGTACGTATTCGTACCGGACGGGCTTCTCCTGATAGAGCACCTTCTCCATCAGACCGTGCTCGACAAGCCTCCCCAGGCGGTTGGCCAGCACGTTCCGAGCAATTCCGAGGTTGCTCAGGAATCCGTCGAACCGTTTGATACCGAGGAACGCCGAACGAGCGATGAGGAGGGTCCACCGTTCGCCTATCACTTCCAGCGAGCGGGCGACGTTGCAATCCTGTCCTTCATAGGTGTTCTTCAACATCCATCCACCGTAGGGACCGAGTGAGTCTCTTGAAAACACCAAGGTGGTGAAGTGTGCACGAGCGATCCGTCCGGACCCGGGAAGCCATTTTGAGCGGAGCCGCCGAGGTATTCGGAGAAAAGGGGTATCTGGGCACACGACTGGAGGACGTCGCGACGCGGCGGCAACTGAGCAAGGGCGCCGTGTACTTCCACTTCGCGTCGAAGACCGACCTCGCGAAGGCCGTCATCGCACGGCAGTACGACCTGGTGCCGCGGCTGATCGGCCGGCTGCGCCCGCGCTTCCCCCGGGCCGCCGGCCTGCTGACCGCGCTCGCCCAGGAGGTCGCGCGACTGCTGGCGGACGACCCGGAGGTACGCGGGAGCTTCCGGCTGCTGGCCGAACGAGGGCTCATCGACGCCTCGGTGGACGATCCGTTCGCCGCCTGGTCGGCGGCCGTGGAGGACGTCCTGCGGGAGGCGGAGCACCAGGGCGCGGTCCCGGCCGGTACGCACAGCGCGGCCGTGGCGGGACTCGTCGTCTCCGCGCTGGTGGGGCTGCACCACATGGGCGAGGGAGCCGCCGGCCCCGGAGTGCCGGGTGACTGGCCGCCGCTGCTCGGCGCGCTGCTCGCCCTGGACTCCCCCTACGAGGCCCGCGCCAGCGCCGGGGCGTCCGTGCCCAGCCGGGCGTGCATGTAGGCGGCGGACATCAGCGCCATGTGGTGGTGCCAGCCCGGATACGAGCGGCCCTCGAAGTCGGCCATCCCGTAGTCCTGCTCCAGCCGTTCCAGCGTCTGCGTGGAACGGGTCCGCAGCCGGGTGAGCCGCAGTACGTCGTCCAGCCGCCGGCTGACCATGTTGGTGAGCCACAGGGTCTGCGGGCCCGTCCCCCGCGCGGGGCCGGCGATGAGCCGGTACGCGCGGGCGGCCGCCGGGTCCGCGACGGGTCCCGGGAGCCGTACGAGCGCGGTACGGAAGGTCAGCGGGCGGCCGATGCCGTCCCGGATCGTGTGCGAGCCCACCAGGTGCTGGTCGCGCGCGGCCTCGAAGAGGTCGGCGGCCGGTGTCACGAGGGGCGCGGCGCTGTCGCAGGGCCGCACGCGCAGGTGGCGGTCGGGGACGACCGGGAAGCGGGCCGGCACGCCGACGAGGAAGTCCCGGTGGCTTCTGCCCAGTCCGCGGATCAGCGACGTACCGGGGCAGTGGCTGCTGAGGTCGGCCACGAAGGGCACCTCGCCGAGCCGGGACCTCTCCCCCATGGCCCGGACGAGTTCGAGCGCACACGTCTCCAGGCCCCGCGCGTCGACGTCCTGGGGGATGCGGGTGCGGCTCCGGCGCGCCGGGTCCTCGGTCCAGAGGCGGGGCAGCAGCAGCCGCCAGCCGACCGGCAGCGCGTCGTCGTCGGTGACCAGGAAGGCGCCGATGCCCACCTGGCAGTTGACGGACCGCCCGGTGCTCGGCACGAAGCGGCGGTGGACCCCGCAGGAGTGCTCCCCGCGCTTGCGGACCACGGAGACGTCGATGGTCCAGGCGCGCGGCACCGTGTGCTCCTCCGCCCACCGCAGCAGTTCCCCGTACGCCGGTTCCCACGGCCAGGGGCTGGCGTTGACGAACTGGTGCAGCGACTGCGCGGTGGACGTCGATCCGGCCAGCGACTCGGCGAGCCGGCGGACCGACTTCTTGCCGGGCGTGGCCAGGAGGGCGCCGAGGTAGGCGTGGGCCCAACGGCGCTGGTCCACCCGGGGGAGGTGGCCGAAGACGACCTCGGTGAAGTCGAAGGCCGAGACCGGTCCGGGGCGCGGCGGGAGGGACGTGAGCACAGTGCGACTCCCTGTCGGCAGGGTGACTGGACTCGCAAAAGAATAGCGGACGTCCTCTTTTTTTCCTCCCGCCGGTACGGCCTCGGTTCCACTTCGCCACGTCGGAACCGGGTCCGGTGTGATACGGCGCCCGAACTGTCGCACTTTGCCAACTCCCCCTTGTCAACCCTCCGTTGCCCCGTGATCGTGACCGCGTATTGGATACGGCAGGACAGATCCGGAGTGACTATGGCTAAGCGGGTCAAGGCCCTGCGCACACGTGCTCTCCTCCTGGAGGCGGCGGCTTCGGCGTTCAGCGGGAACGGCTTCCACGGCACGTCGCTGGCGCAGGTGGTGGAGAAGTCGGGCATGACGATGGGGGCGCTGACCTACCACTTCGCCAGCAAGGACGATCTGGCCGACGCCGTCGAGGAGGAGGGCACGGAGGTGACGCGCTCGATGGTGCGCACCTTCGCGGCACAGGCGTCGCCGCCGCTCACCCGGCTGGCCGACCTGTTGCTGGGGCTGGCCCGGCTCCTGGAGGAGGACCCCCTCGTGCAGTGCGCGGTCCGGCTGTCACGGGAGCGGTCGACCGCCCCCTGGTCCCGGCTGTGGCTGCCCCTGGTGACGGCGCTGGTGGACGACGCCTGCAAGCAGGGCCAGGTACGGGCGGCGGCACGGCCCGACGACGTCACCGAACTGATCAGGCTGCTGCTGCACGGCACGGCGCTCGGCCCGGACACGCAGCGCAAGGACGCGCTGGCGAGGCTGCGGGGGGCCTGGCAGGTGGCGCTGGGCGGCATCACCGCCGAACCCGAGCCGGCGGTACCGGCCTGAGACCCCGGGCACCGGCCCCCGCGTCAGGCGGGCTGCTTCCGGTACCAGTCCGCCGCGTCCGCGAGAGCCGCCAGCGGCCCGGGCCCGGGATCGCACTGCGCCACGTCCCAGATCTCCTCGCTCCGGTACCAGTGGTCGCGCGCCAGCAGCTCGAACTGCCGCTCGCTGACGGGCCCCGGGACCGCGCGCAGCCGCTCCAGGCAGCCGGGCCAGTCGAGTTCGCCGCGCTGGGCGGGCAGTACGGCGTGCGCCGCGAGGGTGTCCATCAGGTCCCGGTTGCGCACGGGCCGCGGGTGCGAGGCGTGGAAGACGCCCCCGGCGGCCGGACCGGACCCCGGCGACAGGGCGAGTGCGGCGATCAGCCGGGCGAGGTCGTCCACGGCCACCGCGGACAGCAGCCCCCGGCCGCCGTCCCACCGCGACGGCACCCTCCGTACGAGCTCCGCCAGGGCCGGAACGACCCAGCGGTCGCCGCTCCCCAGCACGAGGCCCGGCCGGAGCACGAACGCGCCGGCCTCGCGGGCGGGGCGCTCGGCGAGCAGCCGGCTGCGGCTGGCGGCGGAGACCGGTGCGGGCACGATCTCGTCCACGCCGATGCCCCGGTGCGGACCCCGGCCGTAGACCGCGGCGGTCGACAGATGCACGATGCGCCGGACCCCGGCCCGGACGGCGTCGGCCATCACGGCCGCCGTTCCGCCGGCGTTGACCGCCTCGCAGCGGGCCGCGTCCGGGCCCAGCGTGGAGGCCAGGTGCAGGAGCACGTCGGCGCCCTCGCAGGCACCCCTGAGCGAATCCGGGTCGGTGAGCTCGGCGGACACCCACTCGTCGGCCGCGGAGGCCGGCCCCTCCGGACGCGGGCCGCGCCCGACCGCGCGGAGCACGGTCCCGGACGCGGCGCGGTGCCGGCCGAGTTCGCGCAGGACCGCGCCGCCGATGAAGCCGGTGGCCCCGGTGAGCACGACCCGTACGGGGCTCACCCCCGCGGCTCCGCCCAGTCCGGCCGCACGGTGAGCCGGGCACGGGCCTCGGGGGCGGCGATCCCGGGGAGGAGGTACCGCCAGAGCGAGGCGATGCGCTCGATGAGGTCGACGGACCCGGTGGCGACCTTCGAGTAGAGCTGGGTGCCGCTGTACGCGCCCACCAGGACCTGGGCGAACTCGCGCTCGTCCACCTCGGGGAGGAGTTCGTCGTCCTCGCGCGCCTCGACGAGGATCGCGTAGAACTGGTCGGCCCAGCCCTGGTAGGCGCTGGCGTCCTGGATCCCGATCTCGCCCTGTTCCACGGCGAGCCGGACGCCCGCACGGAAGAGAACGTTCCGCTGGAGCTCCCTGGCCAGGTAGAAGTTGACGTCCAGGAGCCGTTGCAGGCCCCTGCCCCCGTCGGGTATCTGCACGAAGGTGCCCTGCGCGTGCATGACCTCCTGCGCGATGGCCTGCTTCGTCTTGAAGTGGAAATAGAGAGCGCCCTGAGTGACGCCGGCCTTGGCGCTGATCCTGGCGACGCTCGCGGCGTGGTAACCGCTCTCCTCGAACACCTCGGCCGCCGCACGAACAATCAAGTCCCTTGTCCTGATTGCTCGTTCCTGTTTCGGATCCCTTGTCGCCACCACACGCGCCCCTCTTGGAAAAATACCGAGCAACCGTTATTTTATCAGCCTGCTCCACATCCCTAGAAGGTTGCATCCAGCCCACCCCGCTAGGAGTCACCATGCTGACTGAGCACGTGGACACGACCGCTCGACATGACCTGACCACGACTGTGGCCAAAGAGTATGTGCATCGAGCGGCTCTCGCCGAGGTCTTCCTGACCGGATGGCGGCGCACCGGGCCGGACGCCTTCACCCTCACCGCGCAGTGGCCCCGCAGCCACAGCTTCTACTCCGTCAGCCAGGCGGTGTACGACCCGATGCTGTTGTGCGAGACCATCCGCCAGACGTTCCCGCTCCTGATGCACGCGGCGTACGAGGTCCCGTTCGGCTACCAGCTCAGCTGGAAGGACTTCCGGTACACGGCCGATCCCGAGGCCATGCGGGTCACCGGCACCCCGGCGGAGATCGTCCTGCGGGTGTGGTGCCACGAGATCAGACGCGTCCGCGGACTGCCCTCGGCCCTGGCGATGCGGTTCGAGATCAGCCGCGGCGACGCCCTCCTGGCGGTGGCGAGCACCCGCATCGGATGCAGTTCCCCCGCCGTCTACCGGAAGGTCCGCGCCGGCCGGGGCGGTGTCGTACCGGAGCCGGTCGCCGCCGAGCGGCGCAGGCCCCTGGCCCCCCACACCGTGGACCGCCGCTTCGCCGCCGACGTCGTCCTCGCCGAGCCGGCCCGGCCGGCGGCCGGTGGTCCGCCCGGCTCCGTGGAGTGGCAGCTCCTCCTCGACCCGACCCACCCCGTCCTCTTCGACCACCCGGTCGACCACGCACCCGGCATGGTCCTCTTCGAGGCGGTGCAGCAGGCGGTCCTCGCGCTCGGTGATCAACCTGACATGAGCATGCCAATTTCGATGGACATGGCCTTCCACCGCTACGTCGAGTTCGACAGCCCCTGCACCATCACCGCCGAACCGGCCGCGTCTCCGGCGGCCGGGACGCGCCGCGCCCTCCGGGTCAGCGGTCTCCAGAACGGGGCCTGCGCCTTCGAGGCGACCGTCGAGGCCGACACGGTCCGCCCGCTCCCCGCACCCGGTCTCCGGTCCGGGGCGGTCGCCGCCGGCACGGCCTGATCCACCCCGTACGACGCACCCCCCGCCACTGGCCGCCGGTCCGCCGGCGGCCAGGACGGACCCCAGGAGACCTGATGCACGTGCACGGCAGCCCGTTCGAGGCGGCGCGGTGAGCCTTTCCGACCCGGCCGAGCTGAACGTCGCCTTCGAGCTCGAACTGGGACGGCGTGCACCGTTCACCATGCTCGGGGACTGGGTGCTCCTCTCGGGGGCCTCGTCGGAGGCGCGCGCGCTGTGGTGGGCGCTGTCGTCGCACCTGAACGTGAAGCGCAACGACGCCGAGGTGTGGCCGGGGCTGGCGACCCTGGCCCGGCTGCTCCACCTCAAGAAGCCCGAGCACGTGGCCCGTTACCTCCTCGAACTGGAGGTCATCGAGGCGGTGACCGTGAAGCGGGTGGAGGCGGGCCTCAAGCGCCGGCACCGTTACGTCATCCACCAGACCCCGTCCGCCGGATACGCGGGCCCCCGCTCGATGGGCGAGTGGTACGCCCTCAACCGGGGGCCCAGGTCCGAGACGGACGAGCAGCGGCGGCAGCGCGAGTCGGAGTTCGACCTCTGGCTGGAGGCCGTCCGCAAGGGGCTCAAGGAGCACTGCGCGCGGGTCGCCGCCGAGCGCACCCGGGCCCGCCGGGACAAGGAACGGCCTCCACCGCTGACCGCGTTCCGCGCTCCGGCCATCGAGGATTTCCGTACCCCCCTGGGAGGAGGTACGGAGCCGTCGGCGCAGACGTCCGCCCTCGAAGACGTACCCCTCTCCGAGGGGGTACGGCCCCCTGCGCGAAGGGGTTCGGTACCCCCTCCGGGAGGGGTGGAAGAAGACGAAGGTGAAGCAGACCAACATCAACGAGACCGCGATGCGCCTGCGGCGCGCAGCGCCGGTGACGGCCGTAGGCCAACTCACCGTAGTAAGGCCGCGGATCCGCGCCCGGCGCTCACCCGGGAACGGTCGTTCCGGATGAGCGCGGAGCAGAGCCGCGCGGTACGCACGGTGGAGGCGGCCTTCCCGTCCGAGCTCAGGGAGGGGCTGCCCGGGTACCGCCCGAAGGTGCTGCGCGACGCGGTCCTCGCCGCGCTGGAGTGGCGGTCGGCCGAGGAGGTCGCCGAGCGGGTGGGCCGCCGCTGGTACACCTGGGGCTTCTGCGACGACGCGGCGCACGGCCGGCTGGAGCGGCCCGTGGGCATCGCGGTCCGCCTCGTCGGCGACGGGGACTGCGGGGCGCCGCGCTGCGAGGACGGGGTGGACATCGACACGGGCAGCGTGTGCCCCCGGTGCGCGGAACGCGCCGCCCGCCGCTCCCGCTCGTCGGCCCGCCCCGTGGAGGCCCCGCCGGAGCCCCCGGCCACGCCGTCGCGGCCGGGCCCGATGTGGGAGTGCCGGCGGCCGGACTGCCGGACCCCGGTCAAGGGCCCGCGCCCGTCCGACCAGCTGTGCCCGTCCTGCGCGGCGGAGTACGGGGGGAACTAGTCGTTCATCACCCGGCGCACCTCGACCGGCTGCTGCGTGGGGACGCCGCCGGGGCCGGGGACGGCGGAGATGCGGGCGGCGATCTCCAGGGCGCGGGCCTCGGAGGCGACGTCGAAGATGTTGAAGCCGGCCAGGTGCTCCTTGGCCTTGGGGTCGGGGCTGTCGGCCACCTTCGGTGCCGCCGCCCCGTCCGCGCGCACGATCTTGGTGAGCTGGGGGTCGGCGAGCGCGGTGAACTGGATCATCTCGCCGCTCTCGGTGAGTTCCTTGGTCAGGACCTCGTAGTACTGGAAGTGCGCGGCGATGTCGCTGGGGTCCCACTCGTCCATGGGCTGCTCGAAGACGCCGCCGTCGTGGTTGACCATCAGCATGAACTTCGGCATGGGAACTCCTTGTGTCGTGGTGGTGCGCCGGTGCGCTTTCTCACCCCTGGGTCGGAGCGGGCGGGCCGTTCTCGACATCCCCCGGGAAGAAAGTTGAGAAGTTTTCCGGCGGGGCCCCGGCCCCGGGTCAGCGCAGCTTCCGGGCGAACTCGCGTACGTCGTCAACGAACAGTCCGGGCTGCTCCAGGGCGGCGAAGTGCCCGCCCCGGTCGTGCTCCGTCCAGTGCGCGAGGGACGGCAGGATGCGCTCGGCGAAGCCGCGGACCGGCCGGACGATGTCCCCGGCGAAGTACGCCACGCCGACCGGCATGGTGAGCGGCCACGGACCGGCCCAGGTCTCCAGGAAGTCCTCGACGGTGCGGTTGGACTCGTAGTACAGCTGGGCGCTGGTCCCGGCGGACGCGGTCAGCCAGTACACCGAGGCCACGGCCAGCAGCTGGTCGCGCTCCACCGCCTCCTCGGGGGCGTCCTTCGAGGACGTCCACTCCTTGTACTTCTCCGCGATCCAGGCCAGCTGGCCGACCGGTGAGTCGGTGAGCGCGTACGCGAGGGTCTGCGGGCGGGTGGACTGGATCTTCCGCCACCCCGTGCCGTCCTCCTCGAAGGCGACCGCGTGCGCGAGCCGTGCCGCGTCGGTCTCGCCGAGGCCGGCCATCGCGGCGGGGTCCTCCGGCGGGATCGTCACCAGCATGTTCACGTGCACCCCGGCGACGTGCTCCGGGTCGGCGAGGCCGAGGTGGAGGGAGATGGAGGAGCCCCAGTCCCCGCCCTGGGCGATGTACCGGTCGTAGCCCAGGGACGCCATGAGCTGCGCCCACGCCCGCGCGACCCGCTTCACCCCCCAGCCGGCTTCGGCGGGCGCGCCGGAGAATCCGTACCCGGGCAGGGACGGGATGACCACGTGGAAAGCGTCGCCCGGGTCCCCGCCGTGGGCGGCCGGGTCGGTCAGCGGCCCGATGACGTCGAGGAACTCGGTCACCGAACCGGGCCAGCCGTGGGTGAGGATCAGGGGCGTCGCCGTCGGTTCGGGCGAGCGCACGTGGAGGAAGTGCACGTCGACGCCGTCGATCCCGGTGACGTACTGGGGCACCTGGTTCAGCCGGTCCTCGACGGCGCGCCAGTCGAACTTCGTGCGCCAGTGGTCCGCCAGGTCCTTCAGGTATTCCAGGGGGACGCCGCGGTCCCACTGGACGCCGGGCAGTTCGGCCGGCCACCGCGCGTCGGCGATCCGGCGGTCCAGGTCGTCCAGGGCGGCCTGGGGGATGTCTATGCGGAACGGGCGCATGGTGTCACCTTTCATCGGCCCGGGGCCGAGATCACGAGGCCGGTCTCAGGGAGCGCCGGAGCACCCGGAGAAGAACGCGGGGGCGCATCAGCGCCTGGGGTGGATCGATGAGGCCCGCCGCCCGGATGAAGGCGTTGGATATCTCCGCATCGTGCTCCGCCGCTTTCTGGAGCCGCGCCACATAGGCGTTCACCAGGCGGGTCTTCACCGTGCGCTTTCCCCCGACGCCGGGAAATCCGAGATCGGATCCGGCCGACAGGTCCCAGGGCGCGTCGACGTCCTGGGAGATGTCGCGGAAGAAGGAGAGCGGCTGCGGGAGCGCGCCGTTGCGCAGATGCCGGAGCAGGGTCAGTGATTCCAGGGCGGACACGGTCATGCCCTGCGCGTAGATCGGGTTGAAACTGCAGAAGGCGTCGCCCATGACGAGCAGCCGCTCGGGGAATGCGGCGAGTCCTTCGTAATGGCGGCGCACACTGGCCGGGAATCGGAAGGTCACCGGATCGTCCAGGGGTTCCGCCGTACGAATGGCCTCGTAGATCTCCGGGACCGGAAGGGATTTCGCGAAGGCGAGGAAGCCCTCCGGATCGGTCGGCGGATGGTCCCCCAGCATTCCGGTCAGGGAGAGTTCGAAGCGGTTTCCGTCGCCGGGCAGCCGGTAGAAGAACGCGCCGCGCGGGTACGCCGGGGTGGGCGCGGGGATGATCGCCAGGTCGGTGCCCAGGGGGTCCTCGGCCAGCTGGTAGTGGCGCGTGGTGTAGGCCAGGTCGACCTTGACGTGCTCCTCGCGGGGGGCCGCGTACCCCAGCTCGCGCAGCCATGCCGGGGTGCGCGAGCCACGCCCGGTGGTGTCGACGACCAGGTCGGCGTGGAGCGTCCGCTCGGCGCCGCCCGGGGTCCGGGGCTGGACGCGGGCGCCGGTGACGCGGGCGCGGTCGGGGGTGGTCTCCAGGCCGGTGATGTCGTGGCCGTCCAGGAAGGTGATGTTGTGGATCTTCCGGACCCGCTCGCGCACGTGGTATTCGAGCACCGGTCTGGTGGCCGGGACGCAGAGGAGTCCCGAGTGCCCGGGGCGCATCCGGCGGCCGTTGAAGCACCACCGGTTGTCGCCGTTGAAGTCGCCGGAGGTGATGCCGGCGGCCGTGAGCTCGGCCGTGAGACCGGGGAAGTGCGATTCCAGGATCTGCTGGCCCCTGGCCACCAGGCCGTGGGCGTGGCGGGCGTGCGGAACCCCGCGGCGGTACTCCACGGTGTTCGGGAGTTCGTCGCGTTCCACGATCGTCACGTCTGTGAAGAATTCCGCGAGGACCCGGGCGGCGAGCATTCCCGCCATACTCCCGCCCAGGACGACCACGCGATCTCCGACGAGGCTGGTCACCACCAGCGCCTCCTCAATTCATAGGTGTCACCGCGATGTTCGAATGGTCGTCCTCAGCCGTTCGTGCGGCATCTTCCCGTGTGCGCTCCCTTGCCTCTACGGTTCAGCCGCCGGCCATCGGAGGGATCAGGACGACGGTGCTTCCCTCGGGCACCTCGGTGGTGGCCCGGGATTTACGGGGAATGAGCGTGTCACCCACGCACATATTGATGTAGCCGGCGGGTTCGCGGTCGGTACCGAGCAGCCGGCGGGCGTAGGACGGGTGGTCGGCGACGAATCGCTTGATGACCTCGTGCAGCAGCCCGGCGGGTACCTCGAACTCCGTCTGGCCGTCGGCAGCCCACACCGAGGGAAGAACGACCTTCACCATGGAATCCTCCTTTATTTCAATCGTCTTTCGCGCACCGGAATCCGTGCGCGAAACTGGCCCATCCGCTGGGATCGCCGTGCATTCTTTCGGCGCAGCGCACCTGGTACCGGAGATTCATCCAGGAGCCGCCGCGGATGACGCGGTACCGGCCCAGGGCCATGCGCACGGTCGGGTCGCAGTCCACCGCGTCGTCGTAGAGGTGCGAGAGCGTCGACGTCCACTCGTAGACGTTGCCGGCCATGTCGGCGCAGCCGAACGGGCTGTCGCCCCGGTCCGAGAAGGCGCCCACCGGCGTCGTGCGCGGCAGCGCCCCCTCACGGGCGCACTCCGCGGCCCACCACTCCTGCCATGCCGCGTACGAGGTGAACGAACGCGCGTGGAACTCCGTGGTGTTGGCGTTCCCCGCGTCCCAGCTGTCGCCCCACGGCCAGATCCTGAACCCGGTCCCGCGCGCCGCGAACTCCCACTCCGCCTCGGTCGGCAGCCGCTTGCCGGCCCACCGGGCGTACGCGCTCGCGTCGCCCCACGAGACGTGGACGACCGGGTGGTCCTCGTATCCGCTCACCGTGAGGCCCGGGCCGCCGGGCGCGTCCCAGCGGGCGCCGGGCTGTTCCACCCAGCCGCCCGCCCCGTAGACGAGGCTGAAGCCGCGCTCCTCCGCGTCGGTCCGGTAGCCGGTCTCCGCGACGAACCTGCCGAACTCGCCGACCGTCACCGGGTACTGGTCGATCCGGTAGGGGGCGACGGTCCGCGCGACGACCGGGGTCTCGTCGGCGAACCACTGGCGCGGGAACGGCTGGTCCGCCTCGTCCAGGAGGTCGAGCATCCGCTGCGGCGAGCCCTGGAGGAACTCACCGCCCGGGACCCGGACCATCCGGCCCGTCGCGATCGTGCTCCCCGTCGCGGTCATGCCGCACGCGCCACGGGGGCGGCGGCCTCCGCCAGCAGCTCCCGCAGGACCTCCCGGTACTCGTCGGCCATCCTCACCACCGTCGCCTCGTCGAAGCGGTCGGTGCGGTACATCAGGTTGCCCATGGCCTCGCCGGAGGGCTCGAAGCTGAGGGTCCACAGGGCGCCGTCCGGGAGCTCGGAGACCACCGGCGCCGACTGCGGCTGCCAGGGGATCTCGGAGAACGCCGGTGTGCCGGCGTCCGGGTCGCCCTCGTCCTCCTCCAGGGCGCGGGCGCGCGGGAACACCTGGAAGGTGACCGGCGCGTGGTCGTCCCGCATCGCGAGGGACATCAGGTCGGGCAGCGCCTCGAAGAGCTGGATCGCGGGGATGTCGTGCGCGTAGGCGTCCAGGCAGGTGGCGCGGGTGCGGCGCAGCAGCTCCCCGACGTCCGCGCACCCGGCGAGGTCGACCCGGAGCGGCAGGAAGTTGAAGAACGAGCCCACGGTGTCGTTGAACTTCCCGTTGGCGCGCCCGGGGGTGTGCGTCGAGACCACGACGTCCGTGGCACCGGTGATCCGGTGGACGAGCCGGTAGTACGCGGCGAGCAGCACCATGAACGGTGAGCAGCAGGCGTCCTTGGCCAGCGCGGTCGCGCCGGAGACGAGGTCCGCGCCGACCGTGAACCGGTAGGCGGCGGTGACGGACGGCAGCCCGGCGGACTTGAGGTGGTCGGTCCTGAGGGCGGTCAGCCGGGCGTCGCGCAGCTTCCGCCGCCAGTGGTCCAGCGATCTGGCCGTCGCCGCGCTCGCCGCCTGCTCCCGCTCCCAGGCGACGAACTCGTGGTACGGCCGTACGGGCGGCAGCCCGGCGTCGGTGCCGTCCTTGCGGGCGGTGTAGTACGCGGCGAGGTCCCGCGCGAGCAGGCGCATCGACATGCCGTCGGTCGCGGTGTGGTGGGTCTGGAGCAGCAGGACCGCGTCGCGGGCGTCGAAGCGGAGGAGCACGGCCCGCAGGTGGGGCAGCTCGTTGATGTCGAGCGTCCCGGCCTCGATCTCGCGGCGCAGTTCCTGCGCCCGCCGCGCCCGCTCCGCGACCGGGACACCGGGGCACTCCCGGACGTCGAGGCGGGGCGGGGTGGCGGGGAAGACCCGCTGGTGGCCGGCGCCCGCCTCGCGGACGATCTGGCTGCGCAGCGGTTCGTGCCGGTCCACCACGTCGGCCAGGGCCCCGCGCAGGTGGTCCGGGTCGACCGGACCGGTCAGCCGCCAGACGCCGACCATGTGGAACCGGGGTCCGAACGGGCCCGACTCGTCGCCCGAGTCGAACATGCGGAGGAACTCCTGGTTGAACGACAGCGGCAGCCGGGTCGTCCCGTCCGCCGTGCTGGATGCGGTCATGCCTGCGTACTCCTACTCCTGTGACGTGCGGGCCGGAGGTGCGTGCTCAGCGGGCGAGGGCGAGCTTTTCGAGGGTCGGGACGATGTCGCTGGGGCTCGGCGACGCCATCAGGTCCATCCGCAGCCGCCCGGCGCCGTCGCGGAACGCCGGGTCGGTCAGGAGCCGGGTGACCTGTTCGCGTATGGCCTCCACGGACGGGCTGCCGAGGTCCATCACCTCGCCCGCGCCGAATCCGGTGATGTAGGCGCCGGTCACCGGCGCGAGCTTGTACCGGGGGTAGGCGATCCGCTCGGACGGCGGCTCGTCCTCCTTCTTCTCGTCGGTCTCCGGGAAGTCCACGACGATCTGCGGGACGCCCACGCAACCGGCGGCGGCCATGGTGCCGATCCCGCCGTGGTGGATGAGGAGTTGGCAGGTCTGCATCAGGTTGTCGAGCGGCAGGTAGTCGACCACCCGGATGTTCGCGGGGAGTTCGCCGGCGTCCGCGAGCTGGCTGGCGTCCAGCGTCGCGACGACCTCGATGTCCAGACCGCCCAGCGCGTCCAGCAGCGTCCGGACGTACGCCCAGTCGGTGGCCGGCACGTACTTGCGTACCGAGAGCCCGAGCGAGAGCGCGACCCGGGGCCGGTCCGGCACGGGGTACAGCCAGTCGGGCATGGCTGTCTGGGCGGTGTGCGGTATCCACCGCATCGGGAGCCGCCGGGTGTCCACGTCGAAGTTCATGCCGCTGGGGACGACGTCGATCGTCCACTGCCCGTAGAGGGTGTCGTGGTCGATCGGGACGTCGTACCGCTCGGCCATCGCCCGGATCGTCTCGACCATGGGGTTGGGCTCGTCGGGGGCGTCCGGGCCCTCGGTCAGCTTCTCGTACAGGTCGAGGAACCAGCCGTTGTAGTCCGTCCCGGACTGCCGGGCGTGCCGGGCGCCGACCGCGCGCGCGGCGACGGCCGCGCCGGGCATGCAGGGGTCCCAGATGACCAGGTCGGGCTGCCAGCTGCGGAAGAAGCCCACCATCCCGTCCATGGCGGGCAGGGGTTCGTCGGGCGAGCCCTGGAAGGGGGTGAAGTCCCACATCGCCGGCAGGAAGCCGTGGCAGATGGTGCCCCACTCCATTTCGTTCTCCTCCGGGACGCGCAGTGCCTCGGTGATGCGGGTGACTTCCTTACGGGCCTGCGGCCACGCCCCGGTCGGTCCGGTGGGTTCGGGCATCTCGTCCGCGCCGCACATCTCCTTGAAGGTGAGGCCGGACGCCGTGACCGTGGGGCCGAGCGTGGGGTGGGAGACGACGACGACGTCATGTCCTGCGGCGCGCAGCGCCCAGGCCAGGGGGACGAAGGGGTAGAGGTGGGCGGCCGCGGGCCAGACCGCGAAGGCGACACGCATGGGAGGGCTCCTTACTCGTTTTCTTCGGACGGTTCGGGCGAGGAGCCGATCGGCCGGACGCCGCGCAGGGTCTTGTGGGCGACGAACGCGAGCCCGAGGAAGAGCAGCATGGCCAGCAGCGCGACGGAGGTGGCTCCGGTGTTGAAGGTGTCCCGCGCGGCCGCCAGGACCTGGCTCCCGGCCCGGGCCGGGAGCCGGCCGGCGGCGTCGATCGCGTGGGGAAGGGTCTCGTTGATCGCGGAGGCGGTCTTTCCGGTGACGGATGCGGGGATGTTCACGTGTCCGGCGTAGAAGGCCGTCATGAGGCTGCCGAACACGGCGACGCCGAGCGCGGAGCCGAATTCGCCGCTGATCCCGCTCAGGGAACCGGCCGAACCCGCCCGCTCCTGCGGCACCGCCTGCATGACCAGCTGGCCGCTCAGCACGCCGACGGGGCTGGTCCCCAGCATCACGACGCACAGCCCGCCGATCAGCGTGGCCACCCCGCTCTCCGCGGTCATCCGCGTCAGCACGGCCTCGCCGGTGGCGGCGAGCAGCAGGCCGCCGGTGAGTACCCTGCCGGGCGGGAAGCGCTTCGCGAGCATCGTGGACAGATGCACCCCGAGGATCGCCATCGAGACCGGCAGCACCATCCACAGGGCCGTCTGGAACGCCGAGTAGCCGTCGACCAGTTGGAGGTGCTGGTTGAGCACCAGGCCGTTTCCGCTCTGCACGATCCCGACGAGCAGGAACACCAGCAGCGTCGCGCCGACCGTGCGGACCCGGAAGAACCCCATGTCGACCAGCGGGTCGGCCAGCCGGCGCTGGCGGCGCGCGAAGGCGACGCCGAACGCCAGCCCGACCGCGATGGCCACCAGCGGGAGCACGGACAGGCTGCGGGCCAGCGCGGTCAGGCCCCAGATGGCGGGGAGCATCGTCGCCAGCGACAGGCCCACGCTGACGAGGTCGAGCGGCTGCGCCGAGTCGTCCCGGGACTCGGGCAGGACGAACGGCCCCACCACGAGCAGCAGGACCATCACCGGCACGGCGATGAGGAACGTGGACCCCCACCAGAAGACGCCCAGCAGGAAGCCGCCGACGGTGGGGCCGAGCAGCACGCCGAGCATCGCCGCGGTCGCCATCATCGAGAAGGCGGTGGCCATCTTCTTGGGGTCGGGGAACATCTCCTTGATCAGGGCCATGACGGCCGGCCCGATGGTCGCCCCGGCGATGCCCAGCAGGGCACGCACCACGATGAGGACCGCCGGACTGTGCGAGAGCGCCGCGAGCACCGACAGGACGGCGAACGCGGCGGCACCGATCAGCAGGAGCTTCCGGCGGCCGATCCGGTCGCCCAGGCGTCCGATGGTGACCATGAATCCGACGACGAAGAAGCCGTAGATGTCGATGATCCACAGCGCTTCGAGGTTGCTGAGGGACAGGTCGCTGACCATGTAGGGGATCGCCAGGAAGATGACGCCGAGGTCCAGCATCACCAGCATCATCGGCAGCAGGAGTACGACGAGACCGAGCCACGCCTTCCTTCCGGACGGCCCGGTCTCCTCCCTCGCGGGTTTCTGACTCACGGAAGTGCTCATCATGCTCCTGTACTCAAGGGCTCGTGGTGGTTGCCCGGTCGGGCGGACTCGTGTGCGCGGATCGTCAGGGGGACGGCCGGGGTGTAGTGGACGTCGCCGTACGCCATGACCTTGACCAGCGCCCAGGACGCGGCCGGGTCCGTGCCGTGCGGCACGCGCACCGGATAGGCGAGATCGGTCCGGGCGCCGGGGCCGAGGGCGAACGTCCGCGTCCACGGACCGGCGAACTCCCAGGTGCCGTACGGGGTGATGAGCTGGGCCTCACCGCGCACCTCGTCCAGGCTGTGGCTGGTCAGCCGGACCCGCAGCTCGCCGTCTCCCCCGGCGTCGACCACCAGCTCCGGGGTCAGGCTCTCGACGCTCAGCCGCCCCTCCTCGCCGGGGGCGCCCATCCGGACGGTGGCGACGTCCTCGACCGGCGGGCAGCCCTCGCCGGCCAGCCGGGCCGTGAGGTGCCGGATGCCCGGGGGCGCGCCCTCCTCGGGGCGCAGCAGCACGTCGAAGCACCGGTGGTCGTCGTCCAGGTCGAAGCGCAGGTCGTCCGGCGCGCTCGCGGTCACGCCCGGCGGGAGGGTCAGTTCCACGGTGCCGGACGCCGTGCCGACGGCGGAGACCGTCACCCGCACGGTCACCGGACCGGTGAGGTCGATGTCCCGGGGCTCCACGTACACGGTGGCCGGCTGGTGGCCCAGCGGGGCGGCGCCCTTGTTGTGGAGCCAGTACCGGGCGAACACCGGTGCGTCCGGCCCGGTGCCGGACCTGGCCGGTCGCACCTGGTCCGGTACGGCGGGCAGGGCCGTCGCGGTGACGGTCGCAGCCGGGCCGAGGGCGAGGCGGAGTGTGCCGTCGTCGGTGTCCAGGGGTGCGCGCGGCTGTTCGTGGAGGTCGGCCTCGGCGCCGTCGTGGAGCGGGACGAAGGAGTGGACGCGGGCCCGCGTGGCGCGGCCGCGGGTCTCGTAGCAGCGGAGGGTGATTCCGGCGCCCGGGTCGCCGTGCCGGGGCTTGAGCGCCGTGACCACCACGTTGTCGGGTTCGGCCCGGAGCAGGCTCGCGGAGGCGGGCAGCTCGCCGTCGTGGGAGTCGGTGAGCCGGGTCAGGAAGCGGCTGTTGTAGGCGTGGCCGGCCCGTACGAAGCCGGCGTCCCGCCAGTCCCCGGCGCCGCTGACGAGGGCGTATGCGAAGGTGTGGCTCCAGTGCTGGAGGGCGAAGCTCGATCCGTCGGGGGCGGTGCGCTGCGGCGGCTCGATCCAGGTCCCGGCCGGCCATCCGCTGCACGCCCGCAGCAGGGACAGGCAGAGCGTCCCGTCGGGCTCGACCACGACTCCGGGGGTGCCCCGGTGGAGCACCGCCGCCGAGTGGTCCTCCAGCATCTCGTCGGCGGGGACGGCGTCGGGGGCCCCGGGCTGCTCGATCCAGATCTCCGCGCCGGACAGTCCGGCGACGAGGTCCGCGACGGCGCCCGCGAGGGCCGGGCCGTCGTGTCCGGCGACGACGAGGACGGGCAGGTCGCGTGCGCCGCGCAGATCGGTGCCCGGCGCCCACATCTCCGTACGGGAACGGGTCGCCGGCACCCAGAGGCAGGCCGTGCCGTGCTCCTTCAGCAGGGCGTCGAGCCGGTCGGTGTACCAGTCACCGGCCGCCGCGAGGACGCGGGCCGTGAAGGCGTTCTCGGCGGGCCCGCCCACGCTCACCCGGACGTCGGGGAGGTTGGAGTCGACGTCGAGCGAGCCGTACCGGGAGCCGTCCGGGCGCGAGGTGGTCGCCGTGACGCCCTGCTGGGCGAGGGCGGCGACCAGGGCGCGCACCGCCGCGTCCTGGTCCTCACCGCGCCCGTGGTGCGCGACGACCTCGGCGACGCCGATCGCCTGCGTGGCGACGGGGACGCCGTGGCTTTCGAGCACGACGCGTGCGGCGGAGGAGAGGCCCGCCCAGTTGTACGCGGGGCTGTCGAGCGCGTACGGATGCTCGGCGACGTCGAGCTGGGACGAGCCGAAGGTGCGGCCGATGACGGCGTTGCCCACCTCGTACACCGGCCGGGCGCCCGCGATGTCCAGCGGGAAGCGGACGCGCAGCAGCCGGTCCTGGCCGCTCGCGCCGTCGACGCGGGTCCGGAACTCCAGGCGGTCGAGCCCGTGGAGGAGCGTGACCTCGGTGGTGATGCGGAGGTCCCCGATGCGGCACGCCGAGACCAGGCGCAGGCCGGCCGGGGACGTCTCGACGTGCACCTCGGCCGGTGCCTCGGCCGGGGTGCGGCGGTGGCCGGTCGGGACGATGTGCCACGGTCCTTTGCCGAACGCCGGGTGGTCGGGGTACTCGTCGTCCAGGACAGGACCGGCCGCCTCACCGGGCCGCAGCAGCTCCTTGCCGGTGCGCTTGTCCAGGACGCGGGTCAGCGCACCGCCGCGCGCCGGGTCCGCCTCGACGAGGAAGGCGTCGTTCTCCGCGCGGTGGCCCTCGGTCCGTTGCCAGCCCTCCTCGGCCGGGGCCGCCGCGTCCACGAGGCGGAACACCCGGTGGCCGGTGGCGGGGACGCGGGCGGCCACGAACGACAGGGTGACCGTGGCGAGTGCGCCGCCGGGGTGCCGGGAGACGCCCGTGGCGACGGCGGGGACCTCCTGGCCCTCGGTGTCGAGCACCCGCACTCCGGCCGGGCCGTTCTCGGGGAGGCGGACGGTGACGGTGGCGAGGTCGGTGCGCTCCCAGGACTGGGTGTTCACGACGAGCAGCGGGCGCCCGGCGCCCCGGGTGTCCGTGCGCCCGGCCAGGTGGGCCAGGGCCTCGTCGCGCACCCCGGCCCCCAGCTCGTACGCCTCCCGCCAGCCGGCCGCGAGGTCGAGGTAGACCTGGTCGGAGGTGACGCCGGTGATCCCGTCGTGGTGCGCGCCGAAGAACAGCTGCCGCCAGGCTTTGTCGATGGCCCCTTCCGGGTAGGGCGCGCCGAGGACGGAGGCGAGCGTGGACAGCTTCTCCGCGTCCAGGACCGCCGTCTCGGCGGCGCGCTGGGCCTGCTTGATGTCGATGTACGAGACGTCCTTGCCGGGGTAGACCGGGTTCATGTCGCGGGACTGCGGGGTGAACGCGATGTGGTCCCGGTCCGCGTCCTCCCGTACCCGGGCGAAGAACTCGCCGGGCAGCGCGACGACGAACCGGGGCCAGACGTACCGCTCGTTCCAGTGGCGGTGGATCTCGGTCGTCCAGCGGCCGGGGGCCACGTGGTTGTAGCCGACCGGCAGGAGCACGTTGCGGGTGGACGCCACCCGTTTCAGGGTCCGGAACTGGTGGTACGCCTCGTCCTCCGCCTCGGCGAGGGTGTCCACCTCGTTGAGCCGCCATCCGGCGGGGTAGTGGTGGGCGAGGTAGCAGGCCGGCAGCCCCGTGCCGTCCGGCCCGATCCACTCGATCTCGCTGGCGAACTGCATCCCGGTGTCGTCGCCGCCGGTCACCTGCGGCCCCCACTGGTGGAACGGGCCGCGCGCGAAGGCCAGTTCGGTGAGCCCGGCGTCGGCCATCAGGGACGGGAACGCGGGGTCGTGCCCGAACACGTCGAGCATCCATCCGGTACGCGGTTCACCGCCGATCAGGCCGCGCTGGAAGCGCACCCCGTGGGCGATGTTGCGGATGGTGGCTTCCAGGCTCGTCAGGTTGGTGTTCGGCTCGTTGTACATGCCGCCCACCAGTTCGATCCGCCCCTCGGCGATGAACCGGCGCAGGTCCGCCCGGTCCTCCGGGCAGACGTCCCAGTACGGCTTGAGGTAGTCGAACTCGGCGAGGACGAACTTGTAGTCCGGGTCCCGGCGGGCGAAGTCGAGATGGGCCCGTACGAGGTCGAAGGCGGCGGCCTGGTGGGGCTTGCGGAGCTTCTGCGCCTCGGCCGGCTGGGAGTCCCACTCGGAGAGGTAGCCGGCCTGGGTGTTCCACCAGAACGGGTCGTAGTGGAAGTGCGGGACCATGAACATGGTCCACCCCGGGGCGGCCGCGACGAGTTCGGCGGTCGTCTCCCGGCGCCGGCCCCCCGCCTCGACGGACACCGTCACCGCGAGGCGCGTTCCCTCCTCGGTGCCGGGGCCGACGGCGACCGGCACGTCGAGGACGCGTTCCTCGCCCGGCCGCATCCCCGTCACGACCACGGGCCGGGGCGTGGTCACCCGTGCGCCCTCGATCCGGACGGTGACCGGCTCGTCCTCGCGTACGGACTCCGCCCCGCGGTTGGTCAGGGTCACGCGCTGCACCTGGAGCGGATGCCGCTCCGAACCCACGAAGAGTTCGGTCGAAACCACCTGGTCGATGTCCACGAAAATCTCCGGCCTTCGCGCCCCGTTGAGCTCGGTCGTCCAACGTCCTCGGCGGCGCCGCCGGATGTCATCTCCCCGGTTGCGCTGCACGCCCCCGCAGGCCGTTCCGCCGCGTCGGCCACCCCGGCGGGCAACCAGGAAGATGCGCGCGCCCGGGCGGCCCGGCACGGTGGCGGCCGGACGTCATCCACGGGTGCCACGGCCTCACGGCCGCCAACAGAAGGGTCGGACGATGAAGCCGCTGGGAATTCCAGGTGCCTGGACCGAGGAGAAGAAGCTGTTCCGCGACGACCGCGGCAGCTTCCACGAGTGGTTCCGGAACGACGCGCTGCACACCGCGACCGGCCGGGAGATGGACGTCCGTCAGGCCAACTGCGCGGTGTCGCGGAAGGGCGTCCTGCGCGGCATCCACTTCACCGAGAACCCGCCGGGCCAGGCCAAGTACGTCACCTGTCTGCGGGGTGCGGTGGTCGGCGCGGTCGTGGACATCAGGGTCGGCTCCCCGACCTTCGGCCAGTGGCGTACGGCGGAACTGGACGACACCAACTGCGCCGCGCTGTACGTCTCCGAGGGCCTGGGCTTCGGCTTCATGGCCGTCAGCGACGAGGCAACGGTCATCTACCTCAGCTCCGCCACGTACGACCCGAAGCGGGAACACGGCCTGGACCCGCTCGATCCGGAGCTGGGCATCCAGTGGCCCGCGGACATCACGCCCGTCGTCTCCGACCGGGACGCGAGCGCACCGGGCCTGGCCCGCGCCGGAGAGCTCGGGCTGCTCCCCGTCTACTCCGATTGAGCAACGAGCGACCCCCAGGAGGGCCCCATGGCACTGACCCCGCACGAGCGTGAAGCGTTTCTCGCCGAGCCGCACATCGGCGCCCTGTCCGTCGCCCTCGAACCGGGGCGGGCCCCGCTCACCGTCCCGATCTGGTACGCCTACGAGCCCGGCGGGGAGCTGTGGATCCTCACGGCCACCGGCTGCCCCAAGCACCGGGCGATCGAGGCGTCCGGACGGTTCTCGCTCATGGTGCAGCGCACCGAGCCGACGACCCGTTACGTCACGGTGGAGGGGCCGGTCGTCGCCGTGGTGCCGGGCAGGGAGGAGGAGCTGCGGCGCGAGCTGGCCAAGCGCTATCTCCCCGCCGACCAGGTGGAGGGCTACCTCGCCATGGCCCGCGAGGTGTACTCCGCCAGCGACCAGATCCGGATCCGTCCGGAGCGCTGGCTCTCCGCCGACTTCGGGGGCCCCGGGGCGCGGCTGTCCGCCGAGGAGGTGCGCGCCGCGCTCGGCGACGTCTGGTCCGACGCGGTGGGGGTCCGCCCGCGCGACGAGGACGACTTCTTCGGGCTGGGCGGCGGGTCCATGGAGCTGGTCATGCTGCTGATGGCGGTGGAGGACCGCCTCGGGGTGAACATGTCGATGGACGAGCTCTTCACGGACGAGTTCACGTTCGGCGCGAGCGTGGCCGCCGTCACCCGGGCCCTGGACGCTCCTCGGTGACCAGGTTCCTGCTCCTCGCCCACGGCACGCGCGGTGACGTCGATCCGTTCGTCGCGCTGGCCGGCGTCCTCGTCCGGCGGCACCAGGACGTCACCGTCCTCACGCACGCCCCGTACGGGGAGGCCGTCGCGGCCACGGGGGCGGACTTCCGGGCGGTGGACGACGCGGCGGGCTACGCGCGCCATCTGCGACGCGCCCGGGACCTGCTGGGCGGGCGGCACCTGCTGGGCGGGCGGCACCACACCCGCGTCGCCGACTACTACGGCGACGCGGACCTCTTCCTGGACCGGGTGTCCGTGGCCGGCGGCTTCGGGCAGATCCGGCGCGAGGCCGAGGCGATGGCCGGTGCCGGCGGCGACACCGTGGTGGTCGGCCGGCTGACCTCGTGCCTGTCCGGGCTGATGGCGGCCGAGCTGACGGGCAGCCCGGTCTGCCAGGTCTCGCTGTCCCCCTTCCAGTCGTTGACCGCCCCGATGACCGCGCTGCACCTGGCGCGGTCGGCCGGGACCGGACTCAACGCCGTCCGGGCCGGCCTCGGACTCCCCCCGGTCACCGGCTGGTCGCGGTGGCTCCAGCGGGCGGACCTGACCGTCGGCCTCTGGCCCCGGTGGTTCGACGCGGCGGGACCGGCGTCCCCCGGCCCGCTGGTGCTGACCGGCTTCCCGCTCGGGGACCGTGCCGCCGGGGAGACCCGGCGCGCCCCGGTCCCGGACGCCGGCCGGGAGGACGTCGTCGTGGTCACCGGCGGCACGGGCCGGATGCTGCACCCCGCCTTCTACACCTCGGCCGTCGCCGGACTGGCCGCGGCCGGACGGCGTGGCATCGTCGTCACCCCGCACGCCGACCTGGTCCCCCGCGTGCTGCCGCCCGGGGTGGTGCACCGGACCTCGCTGCCCTTCGCGGACGTCCTGCCGCGCGTGGCCGGTGTCGTGCACCACGGCGGCATGGGCACCCTCGCCCGGGCCCTCGCCTCGGGCACCCCCCAACTGCTGCTCGCGGACGGCGCGGACCGCCCGGACAACGGCGCCCGGCTGGAACGCCTGGGCCTCGCCCGGAGCCTCGAAGCGCACGACTGGTCCGCCGGGACGGTCGGACGCGAGATCGCCCGGCTGGGCCCGGCGGGCACGCAGGACCTGATGAACGGTCCGGACCCCGTGGAGCTGCTGGCGGACCGGGTCGTGGCGCTCGCCGGCCGGGCGCGGGCGAAGAGCGCGGAAGGGTGGGCGGTCCGGTGAAGGTGCTGCTGGCGCAGAACATGTACTACCTGCCGTCGCACGGCGGGGCCAACAAGTCGAACCGGCTGATCATGGAGCGGCTCGCCGGGCGCGGCCACGCATGCCATGTGGTCGCTCCGGTGACGGGGCGGCTGAGCCACATCGGCCCGGACCGGATGCCCGGCTACCTCGCCGAACGCGGGGGCGAGGTCCTCGAACACACCGACCGGATACTCCGGTACCGGCACGAGGGCGTCACCGTGCACGGGGTCCTGCGCGCCCAGGACCTGCCGCGCACGGTGATGGACGTGGCGGAGGACCTCGGGGCCGACTGGACGCTCGTCCCCTCCGACGACCCGGGCATGATGATGCTCTCGGCGGCGCTGCGGTCGACGGAGCGCGTCCTCTATCTCGTACACACGCTTCAGCAGCTGCCGTTCGGGCCGCGTTCGTTCCGGCCCAGCAGGGCGGCGACGGCGATGATCGGGCGGTCGGCCGGGCTGGTGTCGGTGAGCCGGGCGGCGCGGGAGTACGTGGAGCGGTGGGCGGGTCTCGACTCCGAGCTGATCTACCCCGACATCTACTCCTGTGCGCCGGTCCGCGAACCGCGGCCCGCCGAGCAGACGTACGTCACCCTCGTGAATCCGTGCGGCTACAAGGGGATCGACGTCTTCCTCGCCCTGGCGGATGCCCTGCCGCACGTGCCGTTCCTCGCCGTGGAGAGCTGGGGCATGACCGACCGGGACCGTGCGGCGCTCGCCGCCCGGGCGAACGTCGTCGTGCACCCGGGCGCCGACGACATGGAGCAGGTGTACGGGCGCACCAAGGTGCTGCTCATGCCGTCGTTGTGGGACGAGACCTTCGGCTACTGCAGTGTGGAGGCCATGCTGCGCGGCATCCCGGTGCTGGCGGCCGACGTCGGCGGATTGCGTGAGGCGAAGCTCGGGGTGGGCGATCTGCTTCCCGTGCGGCCCATCACGCGCTACCCGGGCGCCGGGCCCGTGGCCCTTCCGGACGCCGAGATCCCCGCGCAGGACGTGGGGCCGTGGCTGGACGCGCTGCGGGGCCTGCTGGACGACGAGGAGGACTACGGGCGGCTGTCCCGGGAGTCCCGCCGGGCGGCGCGCGGGTTCGTGGACGGTCTGGACCCGGACGCGATCGAGGCGTACCTGACGCGGCTCAGTACCCCAGCGCCTCGTTGACGGCGGCGCCGACGGCCCGGGCGGGTCCCGGCTCCATCATCTCCGTGTGGCGGCCGTCGACGCTGCGGGCGAGGACGCGGCCGCCGACGAACGGCTGCCAGGACCGCCGGGCGGGGCCGCCCGGTGCGGAGGGTTCGAGGCTGAGCGCGTCACCGTCGAACACCCTGCTGACCGGTGTCCGGTACAGGTGCTCGTTGGTGCGGTAGACCTCGTACACCGCTGTGAGCGCCGGTTCCGTCAGGCGGCGCATGGGGTGCCCGGTCCGTACGAGATGGGCGCTGAGGGACGCGTAGTCCAGGGGGAGGCGGCAGAGGCGCGCCAGTCCGGCGTCCAGTTCGTCCACGCCGGGCGGCAGCAGCATGGCCCGCAGGATCTCCTCGGGGCCGGGCAGCGGCTCGGGCCCGGGCGGCGAGGTGCTGACGAGCGCCAGGAGGCCGACGTGCTCGCCCTGGGCGCGGAGCCGGCACGCGATCTCGAAGGCCAGCCGGCCGCCCACGCACCAGCCGAGCAGCCGGTACGGCCCTGCGGGCTGGACCCGGCGGATCTGCTCGGTGTAGTCCGCCGCCATCTCATCGAGCGAGGACGGCAGCCCGTCCGCCGTCACCAGGCCGCGCGCCTGGACGGCGTGGACCGGCACCCGCGCGTCGAGATGCGGCAGCAGGCCGGCGTACGGCAGTCCGAAGCCGCTGCCGGGGTGGACGCAGAACAGGGGCGCACCGCTGCCGCCGCGCCGCAGCGGCAGCATCACGTTCCGGTCGGCGGTGGGCCGTTGGGTGGGTGCCGTCATCTCGTCTCCCCGGGAAAAGTCCCCCCAGGCTCCCCGCCGGTGTTTCCGGATGTCATCCTCCCGATTGCGGACGCACACCCCCGGCGCATTCCGCGCGGGCCGGAAAAGGCGGCGCAACCGGGAAGATGACACGCCTGGCGCCGACGCGAATTCTGGGTGCGCAGAAATCGCGCCGGTTGGCCCGCCCTTCGCCGCACGCGACGCCGAGGCGCCGGCAAAGGAGGCTTTGTGTACCCCGCGAATCGCTCCCCCGAGCCGATCCGGATCAGGCTCGCGTCCACTTTCACCGCCGACCCGCTCGCCGATGTACTGGAATTCTGGGGCGACGAACTGGGAGGGGAACTGGAAGCCGCATTCGCGCCCTACGGGCAGGTGTTCCAGGAGCTCCTGGCCTCCCAGGACGAACCGGAATCCGCCCGTCCGGCCGCCCGGGTGCTCCTCCTGCGCCTCGACGACTGGCTGGCCGAGGGCACCCGCCTCGCCGCATCGGTGGCCGATCTCGCGGCGGCCGTGCGCACGACGGCCGCGCGCGGCGGCAGCCCGGTCATCGTGCTGATGTGCCCCTCCCCGCCGGGCGCGCCCGACGCCGTACGGGCCGCCGAGGACCAGCTCGTCGCCGCCCTGCACGGGGTGCCACGGGTCCAGGTCGTCTCCTCGGCCCGGGTCCTGTCCGGCTTCCCGGACAGCGGCTGGCACGCCCCGTACACCGACCGGCTCGGCGCGGTCCCCTACACCGAGGCCGCGTTCGCCGCGCTCGGGACGGTGGTCGCGCGGGCCGTCCACGCCTGGGTGGCGCCCCGGCCGAAGGTGATCGCGGTGGACTGCGACAACACCCTCTGGGACGGCGAGATCGCCGAGGGCGGCATCACCGTGCCGCCCGCCCGCCGGGAGCTGCAACGGATGCTGGTGGACCAGACGCGCGCCGGCCGCCTGGTCTGTCTGTGCACCCGCAACGACGAGGCGGACGTCCTCGGCGTGCTCCGGGACCACCCCGACATGGTCCTGCGGCCCGAGCACGTGATCGCGGTCCGGGCCAACTGGCGGCCCAAGTCGGAGAACCTGCGCTCGCTGGCCGGCGAACTGGACCTGGGCCTCGACACCTTCGTGTTCCTGGACGACGACCCGCTGCAAGTGGCGGAGGTGCGCGCCGCGACCCCCGAGGTCACCGCGCTGCACCTGCCCGCCGACGCCGGAGCGGCCGCCGCGTTCCTGACCCACTGCTGGCCGCTCGACGCGCCGCAGGTGACCGCCGAGGACGCCCGCCGGACGGCCAGCTACCGGGACAACCACCGCCGCGAGGAGGTGCGCCGGCGGTCGGCGACGCTCGCGGACTTCCTGGACCGCCTCGAACTGGTGGTGACCGTACGCCCTCTCGCCGCGCCCGAGCTGGACCGGGCGGCCCAGCTGACCCAGCGCACCACCCAGTTCAACCTCGGCGGCGTCCGGCGCACGGCCGGGGAGATCGCCGCCCTCGCCGACCGGGGCACGGAATGCCTGGTGGTCGATGTCCGGGACCGCTTCGGCACCTACGGCATCGTGGGCCTCATGCTCTTCGACGCCCGTGACGGGGCGCTGTGCGTGGACACGTTCCTGCTGAGCTGCCGTTCGACCGGACGCGGCGTCGAGCACCGGATGCTCGCCCACCTGGGCCGGCTCGCCGAGGAACGCGGGCTGGCCGAACTCCGGCTGCCGTACGTGCCCACCGCCCGCAACGTCCCGGCCGCCGACTTCCTGGAGGAGGCCGGGGGCAGCTGGGAGGCGTCCGAGGACGGGCGCCGCGTCCGTGTGCTCTCCGCCGGACGGGCCGCCGGGGCCCGGCACGCGCCGGACCGGGGGACGCCGGACCGGGGCACGTCCGCCCGTAAGGCGCCGGACCGTCCCGCGCCGAGCGGCCGCCCCGCGCACCGGGACGCGGCGGAGCTGGTCCACCGCACCGCCGAGGAGCTGGCGACCCCGGCCCAGGTCGTCGCCGCGATGCGGGCCCGGCGGACGGACGCCGGCCGGCACGCGGTGGCCGGGTCCGGCGCCGTACCCCCGCGCACCCCGCTCGAAGCGCGCGTGCTGCGGCGCTGGGAGGAACTGCTCTCGCCCCGGCCGCTCTCGGTGCACGACGACTTCTTCGCACTCGACGGCGACTCGTTGAAGGTCGTCCAGTTCCTGGGCTGGGTGTACGAGGAATTCGGCGTCGAACTCCCCGTCGGCGCCTGGTCCGAGGGCTCGCTGACGGCGGCCGACGCGGCGGCGGCGATCGAGGAAGCGCTTCACCCGGCACCCGTCCCGGCCTCGTAAACCCCGCGGCACTTCCCCGCTCCGGAGCACGGCAATCCAAGAGATGACCCGCCCGCCGCCGTGGGATGGGATAGGCGTTCGGTGGGCGGCCTCTGCCCATCCGGACGCATTCCGGTCCGGGACCGGAAGCGACTACGGAAGGCAGTGGATCGTGAAGGCACTGGTACTGGCGGGCGGTTCCGGAGTACGCCTCCGGCCCTTCACCTACTCGACCCCGAAAGCGCTCATTCCCCTCGCGAACAAACCGGCTCTGGAATATGTCGTCGCCCATCTCCGGGATCTCGGCGCGCGGGACATCTGTCTGGTCGTCGGCGACTGGGCGGACACCATCGCGGAGGCCATGGGCGACGGCTCCCGCTTCGGGGTGCGCCTCACCTACCTGCGGCAGGAGCAGCCGCTCGGCCTGGCGCACGCGGTGCGCACGGCCCGCCCGTTCCTGCGCGACGACGACTTCCTGCTGCATCTCGGGGACAACGTGTTCCCGGACGGCGCGGCCGGCATCGTCGAGGAGTTCCGGCGGGCCCGCCCGGCCGCGGGGCTCGTGGTGCAGCAGGTCGCGGACCCGCGCGCCTACGGGGTGGCGGAGGTGGCGGCGGACGGCGCGGTGCTGCGGGTCGCGGAGAAGCCGGCGCAGCCGCGTACCGACCTCGCCGTGCTCGGCCTGTACTACCTCACCGCCGCCGTCCACGAGGCGATCGGCTCCATCGCGCCGAGCGCCCGGGGCGAGCTGGAGATCACGGACGCGATCCAGTGGCTCATCGACCGGGGACGGACGGTCGAGGCGAGGCGGTACAGCGGCTTCTGGAAGGACATCGGCCGCTCCGACGACGTCCTCGCGTGCAACCGCCGGCTCCTGGACGACCTCGTCCCGGCCGTCGACGGGCACATCGACCCGGCGAGCGAGATCCGCGGCCGGGTCGTCATCGAACCCGGCGCCCGGGTGGTCCGCTCCCGCGTCCACGGCCCCGCGGTCATCGGCGCCGGCACCCTCGTCGAGGACAGCTGGATCGGCCCGGGGACCTCCGTCGGGCGCGACTGCACCGTGCGCGCCACGCACCTGTCCGACTCGATCGTCCTCCAGGGTGCCCATGTCCACACCCCGCGCGGCCTGTACGGGTCGCTCGTCGGCCGGTACGCCACCGTCGGCCCGGCGGAGCCGGACGAACCGGCCCACCGCCTCGTGGTCGGCGACCACGCGCGCGTCGAAATCATCGCGGCATGAGGGCCGGCCCCTCCGAAGCGCCGGCTCGCGCGTTCCGAAGAACCGCCCCCGATCAGGAGACTGCCATGACTGACGACCGGATACCGCCCGAGGACCACGGATCACCGGACGCGCCCACCGTGGCCGTGGTCGGACTGGGATACGTGGGCTCCTGCCTGGCCGCGACGCTGGCCGACCGGGGCTCGCACGTGGTGGGGGTGGACGTCGACACCGCCCTCGTGGACGAACTCGGCGCGGGGGTCGTCCGCTTCGCCGAGCAGGGGCTGAAGGACATGGTGGGCCGCGCCGTCTCGGCGGGGCGGCTCCGGGTCACGACGGACTTCACCGCGGTCACCGCCGCCGACGTCGTGGTCATCGCCGTCGGCACCCCCGCCCACGACGACGGCTCGCTGGACGACCGGCAGTTGCGCGGCGCGTGTCTGGCCCTGAGCGGCCACCTCCGCGCGGGGCAGCTGATCGTGGTCAAGAGCACGGTCACGCCCGGCACCACCAGGAGCCTGGTGGCCTCGTCGCTCGGCAGCGGTGGTCTGCGCGCGGGCGCCGACTTCCTGCTGGCCTACAGCCCCGAACGGCTGGCCGAGTCCACCGCGCTCGCCGAGCTGCGCGCGTTCCCCATCGTCGTCGGCGGGCTCGACGCGCCGAGCACCCGGGCGGCGGCGGACTTCTGGCGGCGCGCCCTGGGCGTCGACGTCATCGAGCAGGACTCCCTCGAAGCGGCCGAGATCGTGAAGCTGGCCGACAACTGGTGGATCGACCTCAACATCGCCCTCGCCAACGAACTCGCCAAGTTCTGCGCGCTGTACGAGGTGGACGTCCTCGACGTCATCGAGGCGGCCAACTCCATCCCCAAGGGCAGCGGCCACGTCAACATCCTGCGCCCGAGCGCCGGGGTCGGCGGCTCCTGCCTCACCAAGGACCCGTGGCTGGTCTGGCGGGCGGCCCGCGGCCACGACGTGGACCTCCTCACCGTCCCGGCGAGCCGCGCGGTCAACGACGGCATGCCCGGGCACACCGCGCGGCTGATCACCGACGAGCTGACCGCGCTCGGCAAGGACCCGGCCGCTTCGACGGTCGCGGTCCTCGGCGTCGCCTTCAAGAACAACACCAGTGACCTGCGCAGCAGCCCCGCCCGGGCGGCGGTCCAGGCGCTCGCGGCGGCGGGGGTGCGGATACGCGTCCACGATCCGCTGGTGGACACCGTGCAGGCGGAGGAGCTGCTGAACGTACGGCCGAGCGCCACGGTGGACGAGGCGGTGCGCGACGCGGACTGCATCGCCGTGCTGGCGCTGCACAAGGAGTTCGAGGACATCGACTTCGGCGCGCTGGCCGTCGCCGACTCGTGCATCGTCATGGACGGGCGCGCCTACTACTCGAAGGAGAAGATCGCCGTGCTGCGTCGGCTGGGCTACCGCTACCTCGGGATCGGCCGATGAGCGCGCGGCGCGTGGTCGTCACCGGCGGCTGCGGGTTCGTCGGAAGCCATCTGGTGGAGCGCCTGGTGGCTCGCGGCGACGAGGTGACCGTCTTCGACGGTGCGCCGTACCCGGCCGACCTGGACGACGACGTACGCAAGCAGGCTCGGCACGTCCGGGGCGACATCCGCGACGCCGACGCGCTCACGGCCGCGATCCGCCCCGGCACCGATGCCGTCTACCACCTGGCCGCCGTCGTCGGCGTGGACCAGTACCTGGCCCGGCCGCTCGACGTGATCGACGTCAACTTCACCGGCACGCGCAACGTGCTGGAGGCGGCGGCGCGGGCCGGGGCGAAGGTGGTGGCCGCGAGCACCAGCGAGGTCTACGGCAAGAACCCGGTCGTGCCCTGGGCCGAGGACGGGGACCGGGTGCTCGGTCCCACGACCGCCGACCGCTGGACGTACTCGACCAGCAAGGCGCTCGCCGAGCACATGACCTTCGCGTTCGCCCGCCAGCACGGCCTGGAGGCGACGGTCGTCCGCTACTTCAACGTGTACGGGGCCCGTCAGCGCCCGGCGTACATCGTGAGCCGCACCGTGCACCGCGTGCTCAACGGCCTCGCCCCGGTCGTCTACGACCAGGGCCTCCAGACCCGGTGCTTCACCCATGTGAGCGACTGCGTCGAGGGCACCGTCCTGGCGGCGGAGAAGCCCTCTGCGGCGGGCGGCGTCTTCAACATCGGCAGCATGGACGAGACCACGGTCGGCGAGGCGGTGGGCCTGGTCGCCGAACTCGCCGGTTCGGACGGCGCCGTGATCGAGGTGGACACGAAGGACCGGCTCGGACCGGCGTACGAGGACCTGCTGCGCCGGGTCCCGGACAACTCCCGGGCCAGGACCGAGCTCGGCTGGACCTGCGGGACGTCCCTGCGCGACGGGCTGGCCGACACCATCGCCTGGGCCCGCGCCCATCCGTGGTGGCTCGCCCTACCCGACAACGGCGCGCTCTGACCCGGCCCCCGCGCATCCGACTGCACCGGCGACTCCTGGACCCTCGGCCCGCACGGGTTTGCCGTCAGCCGAGGATCAGCGGGAGCCGTGCCGCCAGGTCGCCCAGGTCCGCGGTCTGCGCCGGGGTCGGGGTGCCGCGGCCCGTGCCGGTCCGCAGCGCGTCGGCGTCCGTGAGCGAGGCGGGGAACGCGGCGCCCGCGACGGCCTCCAGCGCGGTGCGCGCCGCGGCCAGGGTCTCGACGGGCGGCCCGGGGGCGGCGGGCAGGTGGGCCACGAGGTCGAGGTGGTGCAGGGTGCCTTCGAGGACGTACGCCGAGAGGTAGTCGGCGACCGTGAGAACCATGTCCTGCGTACGGACCCGGGCCGCCGGGTCCGCGAGACCGGCGGCGCGGACGGCCGCCGTGCCGACGTCGTCGATGTGGTGCTTGAGCAGGCGCGGTTCGCCGTACGCGGCTGCCAGCCGGGGGATCAGGGCGTCGAGCGGGTCGTCGCCCGTCGGTGGTTCGGGGAGCAGCGTCCAGTAGCCGGGCGCGTCGGTCGTGGCGGGCGCGTCGGCGGGGGTGACCAGGGTGATCAGGACGTCCTGCGCGTCGATGACCAGGTGGCACACCAGATCCCGGACGAGCCACCCCGTACAGCCCGAAGGTTTCCCGAAGTCCTCGTCGGGAAGACCGGCCACGGCGTCGAGCAGCGCCGTCCAGGAACGCGAAAAGGGATGCATGGGGCCACGCTAGGTGTACTGACCCGTGAGGTTAGGGACGCGGCTGGCGGGTGGTTGGCCCTTGAGCGCGGTGTGTCCGCGGTGGTGATTGTAGGTGTGGAGCCATCGCGAGTAGGCGTCACGCCGTTCGGTCTCGGTCCGATATGCCTTGGCGTAGGCCCACTCGTCCAGCAGGGTCCGGTTGAACCGCTCGACCTTCCCGTTTGTCTGGGGCCGGTAGGGGCGGGTGCGCTTGTGTGAAATGCCCTGTGAAACAAGTGAGTTGCGCCAGAGGTACGACGTGTAGCAGGAACCGTTGTCGGTCAGGACGCGCTGGACGGTGATCCCGGCGGCGGCGAAGTAGGCGTGGGCGCGCTGCCAGAATCCGACGGCGGTTTCCTTCTTCTCATCGGTGAGGATCTCGCTGTAGGCGAGACGGGAATGATCATCGACTGCGTTGTGCAGGAAACTCATGCCGGCGCCCGCCCGGTTCTTGCGGCCTGCTTGCCGGCCGAGGGCCTTGTGGCCGCCGCCGTCGGGAATGTTGCCGAGCTTTTTGATGTCGACGTGCACGAGGTCACCGGGGGCGGCATGCTCGTAGCGGCGGATCACCCGGCCGGTCGCTCGGTCCAGATGGGCCAGGCGGGCGAGTTTGTAGCGAGTCAGGACGCGGTGCACGGTCGCCGGGTTCAGCCCGAGCAGATAGGCGATGCGGGCTGGTCCCCAGCGCCGCAGGACACGGACCTTGATGATCCGCCGCTCGGTACGGGTCGGTGTCCGGCGCGGGCTGTAGTGGGGCCGGGAGGAGCGGTCGGTCATCCCGGCCTCGCCCCGCTCGCGGTAGCGCCCCGCCCACCGCTGAGCCGTGGTGGGCGAGACCTGGAAGCGCTCGGCGGCCCGGCGCAGAGGCCAGCCGTCCTCGACGACGCAGCGGGCCAGACGCAGACGCCCGGTCTCGGTCAGGGGTGCATTACGGTGGGGCATGAGGGCCTTCTGATCGTTCCGTGTAGATGTCGCAATCCACACCGAACCCGGAAGGCCCTCACTCGTTCAAGATCCCCAAGCCGTGGGATCCGTCACCAACCTCCATGGACAGAACAGCTAGGGCGTGTGCGCCTCATCCGTAGTGACGCAGCCGCGGCCACATCTCGGCCCAGGGGTGACGCGGGTCCGTACAGACGTAGACGTGACCGCCCCATTCCACGTTGTGCATGCCGTACGGGTTGGTGAGGCCGGCGGCCGCGGTGACGTGCCGGAAGTACCTGCGCAACTGGGCCTCGTAGCCGGGGGCGTGCTCCGGGCCGGGGGCGACCGCCAGGACCGTGGTGGCGGCCGGGTCGCCGGGGCCCCACCACCAGTCGGTGTTGTGGGCGCTCACGGCGTGCGGCAGGCCGGTGCCGCGCCCGAGTTCGTTGAGGGCGCCGGCCTCTCCGTAGTCGGCCGTGTAGATCACCGTGTGGGCGCGCCGCTCCTGGGGGAGGCCGTCCCACACCTGGCGCACGGTGCCGACGAGTTGGGGCCAGCCCAGGGTCTCCCCCGCGTTCGTGCTGACGCCGTACGTCCAGGCGACCGCGCCCGGCGGCAGGACGGGCAGGACGATGACGGCGAGCACCGCGGTCGAGACGGCGGTCGCGATCGTGAGGGAGCGCAGGCGGTCGCGGCGGGCGCGCAGCCACCCGTCGAGCCCGACGGCACCGGCCGCCAGCAGGCAGACGTACAGACCGCCCAGGTAGTAGATCTGGGCGCCCGTCGTCACGGCGAACACCACGAACAGCACGGCGTACGCGGCGACGAGGCACTGCCACAGGGGCCGCCCCGAGCGCCAGAGGAAGCGCAGGCCCCCGAACCACAGGACCGCCGTGGCGAACCCGGCCGTGGCGAGCTGCCCGACGATCCAGGTGGGGATCTGCCCGGGGCCCCCGTTCTTCTCGTTGAGCGCCCGGGTCATCTCGAACATGGCCCAGTCGTGGTGCGCCTGCCACCACAGGTCCGGCAGCACGAGCAGCACGGCGAGCGCGGCCCCCGCCAGGAGCCACCGGTCGGCCGCCGTGCGCCGGGCCGGGCCGAGCAGGACGGCGGCCACCAGGACGATCCCGAAGATCCCGGCGAGGTGGTTGAACTCGGCCCCGATCCCGGCGAGCGCCCCGGCCGCGAGCCACCAGCGGGTGTCGCCGGTGCGGCCGATCCGTACGACCACGAGCGCGATCGCCGCCCAGGCCAGCACCTCGTACGCCGTGGTGTTGGCGAGGTGCGCGCCGCCCAGGAGCACGGGCATGGCGGCGGTCGCGACCGCCGCGAGGAGCTGCGTCCGCCGGGCGCCGCCGAGCTCCCGCGCCGTCAGCCCGCCCACGACGACCGTGCCGGCCGCGGCGAGCGCGGGCCAGAGCCGCAGCCCGGCCTCCGAGACGCCGAACAGCTCCAGCGAGACGCGTGCCAGCAGCGGGGCCAGGACCGGCTGGTCGACGTAACTCGCCTGGAGGTGCCGGGCGCTGTCGAGGAAGTACAGCTCATCGATGTGGAAGCCGTAGCGCGTGGACAGCGCCATGAGGAGGACGAAGACCGCGCCGGCGACGAGGAGGACGCGGCGGTCGGGCGGGGCGAGGGGGCGGCTCGCGGTGTCCGGTGCGGGGGTGTCCGGTGCGGCCGTGTCCGGTCCCGGTGCGTCCGTCTCGTCCGCCATGTCGTCCGTCCCCCGGGTGCGGCGTCCCGGGGCGTCGTCCGTGGCCCGGGCGGCCCGTGCGCTGCGGGCCGCCCACACCCTAAGCCCCTTACCTGTCAGGGGTGTTGGGGCGGCTCACGCCTCCTGCCGGACAGCCCACTGCCCCTCAGCGCCCCGGCCAGGCGAGTTCGTCCACGGCGAGAAACGGTTCGGCGGCCAGCGTCGCCGGGGTGGCCCCGGTGAACGCCATGACGTCGCGGTGCAGGTGGGACTGGTCGGCGTACCCGGTGTCGGCGGCCACCCGGGCCGGGCCCTCGCCCGCGACCAGGCGGTGGGCGGCGTGGTCGAAGCGGACCAGGGTCGCCGCGCGCTTGGGCGGCAGGCCGAGCTGGGAGCGGAAGCGGGACCACAGCCGCTTGCGGCTCCAGCCGACGTCGGCGGCGAGCTCCTCGATCCGGGGCCGGCCGTGCCCCTCGGTGAGCCGCCGCCAGGCCCGGGCCACCTCCGGGTCCACCGGCGCCCCGGCCGCGTACCGGCGGGTGATCAAAGCGTCCGTGAGCGCGAAGCGGGCCTGCCAGGACGGGGCCTCGCCGAGCTGTTCGCGGATCCGGGACGCCTCACGGCCCCACAGCGCGTCCAGCGGCACGACGGCGCCGTCGAGCTCGGAGGGCGGCACGCCGAGGACCGCGCGGGCGATCACCGGGGACAGCCGCACCTGCACGCACTCCACGTTCTCCCCGCGCACCCGCACCGCTCCCCCGGAACCGAGCCCGGGCCCGGCGACCAGGCACCCGCGCTGCTGCTCACCGGTGGCGCGGTCGAGAACGGGCGTGCCGGCGCCGAATTCGAGGAGCAGCGTGACCGCGGGGTGCGGGACCATGCGCAACGCGTCCAGGTCGAACACGCCGAACCCGGCCATGGTGACTCCGGCCACCCGGCTCGGCCGCTGCGGACGGGCGACGTCCCACACAGCCGTACCGTGCGTGAACGTGTTCACCCCTCCATGCTACGGGTGCTTGCGCCTACCGGAACATTCGTTCAATACGCGGGCGGCGCCGGTCGCGACAGTGGGGGCATGACTGCTTCCGGAACCACCGAGGCGTCGTCGCTCCTCACGCTGGACGACGGCGACACCCTCCATGTGTGCCAGGACGGGCCGCGCGAGGCCCCCGTGCTCCTGCTGATCCACGGTTCGGCGTCCTCTGCCCGCTCGTGGGACGCGCTGGTACCCCTGCTGACGGCGCCCGGGACCCACCGCGTCGTGCGGGTCGATCTGCTCGGGCACGGCGGGTCCGACAAGCCGGACGACGGCCGCTACGCGATCCCGGACCAGGCGCGGCGGGTCGGCGAGGTGCTGGACCGGCTCGGTGCCGAACGGGCCGTGGTGGTGGGCCATTCCAGCGGCGGGGTGACCGCGACGGCCCTCGCCGAGGAGCGCCCCGGGCTGGTGTCCGCCGTGGTGCTCGTGAACACCGGGCCGAGCCTGGGCGCGTTCATCGCCACCGGCTCCGGCGCCGCCGGTCCCGCGCAGTGGCCGCCGGGCGACGAGCAGATCCGGCAGCTCGCGAGCACCGGCTTCAGCCGCCCCGGCTACCGGGTGCCGGACGCACTGCTGGGCGAGGTGCGCGCCATGACGCTGCACTCCTTCACGGCCACCATGCGGGCCACCCGCGCGTATCTGGAGGAGCGGGCGCTGCCGGAGCGCCTGGCGGTGCCCGGGAAGCCGCTGCTGGTGCTCTTCGGCGAGGACGACCGCCGCTGGCGCTCCTCGTCCGCCGCCGACTACCGCGCCGTCCCGGGCGCCCGGGTGGAGCTGCTGCCGGGGCTGGGGCACTCTCCCATCCTGGAGGACCCGCCCCGGGTCGCCGGGCCCCTGCTGGACTTCGCCGCGCTCCACGGCTGAGGGGAGGACATCGTGCGGATTCTCGTCTCCGGGGCCGGGATCGCCGGTCCGGTGCTCGCCCACTGGCTCACCCGCGCAGCGCGCGCCTCTCCCACGCGATGACCGTCGAGGACTACGCACCGCCCGCCGCCCGCTGACGGCCACCCGACCTGTGTGACGCACACCACAATCGCCCCATGTCACATCCGAGGGCCCCGCCCCCATCCCCTGGTCGTCAGCGACGGATGAGGGAAGGGCCGGTCATGAACACGCAGCGGAAGACCCGTACGGAGGACACGCACCACGTGGTGGTTCTGGGGGCCGGGTACGCGGGCATGGCCGCGGCCGTGCAGCTGGCGGCCCGGACCGGGAAGCGGCGGGACGCGGTGCGGGTGACCGTGGTGAACGCGCGGGAGCGGTTCACCGAGCGGATGCGGCTGCACATGGTGGCCGCCGGGCAGCCCCTCGACGCGATGAGCATCCCGGAGATGCTGGAGGGCACGGGCGCGCGGTTCACACGGGGCTGGGTGACGGCGGTGGACGCCGGGGCCAGGACCGTACGCATCGACGACGAGCGCGTCCTGTCGTACGACACGCTGGTGTACGCGCTGGGCGGGGTCGCCGACACCTCGGCGGTGCCGGGCGCCGACGACCACGCGTACACCCTGAGCAGCGCCGAGGACGCGCAGCTGCTCGCCGGCCGGCTGGAATCGCTCGGCCGCGAAGGCGGCCACGGCACCGTGGTCGTCGTCGGCACCGGGCTCACCGGCATCGAGTCGGCGGCGGAGATCGCCGAACGGTACCCCCGCCTCGACGTGGTCCTGCTCGGCGGCGAGGAGCCCGGCGCGACCATGAACGACAGGGCGGCGGCGCATGTGCGGGCCGCCCTCGACCGGCTCGGCGTGCGGGTGCGCGGCGGCGCGGACGTGGTGAAGGTGCTCGCCGGTTCGGTGGAGCCGGCGGACGGCGAGAGCATCGCGGCCGACGCGGTCCTGTGGACCGGCGGCACCCGGGTGGCACCGCTCGCCGCAGCGGCCGGCCTGGACGTGGACGAGCGCGGACGCATCGTCACCGACCGGGCGCTGCGTTCCGTTTCGCACCCCGAGGTGTACGCGGTCGGCGACGCGGCCGCGATCCGCCAGGGCTACGGGGTCCTGCACGGGACCTGCCAGGGCGGCATGCCGACCGGGGTGCACGCCGCGCTGTCGATCGACCGGGTGCTGCGCGGCAAGGAGCCCAAGCCGTTCCGGTTCGGCTACTACCACACGCCGGTGAGCCTGGGCCGGGGCGACGCGGTCGTCCAGTTCACCCGGCCCGACGACAGCCCGCGCCGGATCTGCCTGGTGGGGGCGGTGGCCGTCCGGTACAAGGAGACCGTGACCGCATCGCCCTGGCCGACGTACGGCCGTATGAAGAAGATGCCCGCGTCGGGCGCGTTCTGGCCGCGCGGAGGGCGTTTCACCCGCATCCGAGGAGACAATTGACCGGCGCCGCCGACCGTTTCGCCCATCCCGCTCAGCAGGTGTTCCTGGAATACCGGCGGCTGCTGTTCTCCGTGGCGTACCGCGTCCTCGGCACCGCCGCCGATGCCGAGGACGCCGTGCAGGACGCCTGGCTCAAGTGGTCCGCCGCCGACCGTTCGCAGGTGGCCGACCCCAAGGCGTACCTGACCCGGATCGTGACGAACCTGGCGCTTGAGCGGCTGCGGTCCGCCCGGTACCAGCGGGAGACGTACGTCGGGCCGTGGCTGCCGGAGCCCATCCTGACCGGCGGCGGCCCCTCCGAGCCCGTTCCGGACGCCGAATCGGCCGCGCTGGGAGCCGAGTCGGTGTCGATGGCCCTGCTGGTGGTGCTCGAAACGCTCAGTCCGCTGGAGCGCGCCGTGTTCGTGCTGAGGGAGGTGTTCGCCTTCAGCCACGCCGAGATCGCCGAGGCGGTGGAGCGTTCCGAGGCGTCGGTACGGCAGGCCGCGCACCGCGCCCGTGAGCATGTGCGGGCCCGGCGCCCGCGCTTCGAGGCGGACCGGTCTCGGCAGCGCGAGGCGGCGGAACGTTTCCACGCCGCCGCGACGGGCGGTGACGTCAACGCGCTCCTCGAACTCCTCTCCCCCGACGTCACCCTGTGGACCGACGGCGGCGGCAAGGTCCGCCAGGCCCTGCGCCCGGTGAACGGCGCGGCCACGGTGGCCGGCTGGTTCGCGGCGATCGGCACGGTCGCGTACCAGGGCGTCGAGCCCGCCGACATGAAGGCCGGACTCGCGGAGATCAACGGCGGTCCCGGGCTCGTGTTCAGCGGCCCGGACCGCGTCATCGCCACCATGACCTTCGACTTCGACGCGCGGGGGCTCATCACCGCGATCCACAACGTGGCCAACCCGGACAAGTTGCGGGCGGTCGCCGAGGGCGTCGCGTACGACCTCGGGGCACGGTAGCCGTCACCCTCGCCCGATCGGGTCGAAAACCGGCGGCTCCGCTCCGCCTTCCCCACCTTCCGGTGCGACGGCTACAAGATCGTCAACGAGTCGTCACCGGCTCGGCGGAGCGCGCCCGGGTACGTCATGGCGCCACGTCACCGACACGGCCGGGCCCCGGCCGTGTCCCCCAAGTCCCGCCCGGCCGCACGACGCCGGGCTCGTACGAAGGAGATCCCGTGATCGCACAGGGCAAGCGGATCCTCGGCTCCCTGGCCATGGCATTCGCCGCCGCGGCCTCGCTGACCGTCGCCGTACCCGTAGGGTCCGCCTACGCCATCGACCACGTGGAGTGCGTCGGCGGCGCGGACTTCCTGAAGATCTACTCCCACCTCGACGGCCGTCAGAGCGTCGACTGCTACGCCAACGCGGGCAGGACCGACTTCGGCAGCTGGTGGGCCGACCGGATCGTCACCGGCAACAACGACCTCATCTACTACGACGTCAACGGGGACTCGGTCCGGATCAACCGCTGGACGGACATCACGTTCCCGAACAACCCGCCCCGGATCAAGAGCATCCAGATCCTCTGAGCGCCCGGAAGTGAACCACCGGTCACCGCCGTTGCCGAGCGGCGGTGACCGTCAGACCACGTCGAACTCGTTGCCCTCCGGGTCCAGCATGGCGGTGGCGTAGAAGTCCATGTCCGGCAGCTCCCTGACCTGCGCGACCGTGGCACCGGCCCCGACCAGCCGCGCCACCGCGGCGTCGACCCGCCGCTTGCGCACCTCCCGTGGGACGGCACGCCCCCCGCCGACCTTGAGGTCGAAGTGCCACCGGTTCTTGACCGCCTTCACCTCCGGGACCTGCTGGAACCACACCCGCGGCCCGTGCCCGGCCGGATCGATGATCGACTCCGGTACGTCCCCCACCCCGGGCGGCAGCTCCTCCTCGGGCACCCCCATGTCCTCCCAGTAGGCGCGCCAGCTGGCATGCCCCTCCGGCGGCGGCTCGGGGACGTACCCCAGAGCCTCGGCCCAGAAGGCCACCATGCGTTGCGGATCGGCACAGTCGATCGTCAGCTGCACCGCCATCTCGGGCGCCATCTCCCTGTCCATCCCCATCTCCATCCCCATCTTCATCTCCATCGCCGGAGCATCCCAGACGGGTCTGACAACGGGGGCCGCGCGTTCCCTACCGAGACGCCTTCGTCCGGGTGTGGCGGGGGTCACGGGAACCCGCCGCACCGGCCGGAGAGGTAGAGGTGTGAGATGTGATGATCAGGAAGACCGGGAGCGTATGCGCACACGCATCAGGGCGGGCGACCGCCAGGCGTTCGCCGCGCTCTACGAGGAGTACGCGCGGCCGGTCTACAACCATGCCTATCGGCTGACGGGCGACTGGTCGGCGGCCGAGGAGGTCATGTCCGAGACCTTCCTCGCCGCCTGGCGCACCCGGCAATCCGTCGAGCCGGAGGGTGATTCGCTGCTGCCGTGGCTGCTCGGCATCGCCACCAACAAGGCGCGCAACGCCAACCGGGGCACCGGCCGGCGCCTCGCCTTCCTGGCCCGCCGCCCCGCCCCGGAGCCCGTCGCGGACATCGCGGACGCCACGGCCGGGCAGGTGGACGACGCCCGGCGGCTCGCCGCCGTCCGGCAGGCGCTGGACGGACTGTGCCGCCAGGACCGCGAGGTGCTGGCCCTCTGCGTCTGGTCCGGCCTCGATTACGCGGAGGCCGCCGAGGCGCTCGGCGTCCCGGTGGGCACGGTGCGGTCGCGGCTGTCCCGCGCCCGCGAACGGCTGCGGCGGCTCACGGACGACCGGCTGGCCAGGGAACGGGAACGGAACGGCGACCGCACGGAACCCCAACCCCGTCGCGGAGAGGTACAGGGCAGGGCCGCGTTCGTGGCCCTGCCCCTCCAGGAGGAAGCCCGATGAACGACCGCACCTCCGGCCCCACCCGGGCCGAACGCGAGGAACTGGCCCGGCTGGTGCCGGCCCCGGCCGAACGGGATCTGCCCCCGGGGCGCCATCTCCACCACAAGGAAAACCTGATGCAGCTGATCGACCAGGACGGCGACCGCACCACCGCCCGCCCCCGGCCCCGCCTCCTGCGCCCCGCCGTCCTGCTGCCCGCCGCCGGGCTGGCCCTGGGCGGGGTCCTGTTCACCACCCTCGCCGTGACCGGCCGGGACGAGACCCCCCGCGCCGCCGCCACGGCCCCGGCCCCGCGCGGTGCGACCGTGCTGCTGGACCGGATCGCCACGGTCGCCTCGAAGAGCGACGCGATCGAGGTCACCGACGCCCAGTACGTGTACGTCAGGACGTTGCAGGCCGGGAACACGGGCGCGTACGGCGGTCCGGTGAAGCTGGGGAAGCCCGGTGAGCGCGAGGTCTGGATGACGCAGAAGTCCGGGCCGGTGATCGATGAGGGCCTGATCCACCAGGACGGCAGGTACTTCCCGATCACGGTCGGCGTCCCGGACGGCGAGAAGCCCGTCGGCTATCCGGCGGGCCTCAACCGGCCGACGTACACCTGGCTCGCCTCCCTGCCCACCGACCCCGACGCCCTGCTCCGCAGGCTCGCCGCCGAGATCACCGCGGACCAGGACGCGCGCGACACCCCGGCCGACGAGCGGGACCCGGACCAGGACGCCTTCGAGGCCATCGGCGAGCTGCTGCCGGAGACCCTGATGCCGCCGAGGACCGCGGCCGCCCTGTACAAGGCCGCGGCGAGGATTCCGGGCGTGAGCGTGGATTCCGACGCGGTGGACGCGGCCGGGCGGCACGGCATAGGCGTGGCCCGCGACAACGAGCGCGCCGGCTGGCGCACCGCCTGGGTCTTCGACGCGAAGACCCTGGCGTACCTGGGCGAGCGGACCTACCTCATCCGGAACACCTCCATGGGCCCGAAGGGCACCGTCACGAACACGTCGGCGGTCCTGGAACGCGCGGTGGTCGACGCCCTCCGCGAGAAGCCGTCGACCACCGCGTGACCTCGCGGGTCCTACCCTGACGGCATGACAGACGCGGTACGGGGAAGCGGCGAGGCGGCACCCTGGCGTCCCGAGGGGGAACCGGGCGGGGCGCCCCTCGCCGTGCCCAACGCCTCGCTGTCCCACTGGCAGGGCGACGGCCACCGCCTGAGCCTGCGGCTCTGGGGCGGGACCGCGCACCTGGAAGGCGGCGGGGCCGCGTGACGGGCGACGACGTGCTGGAGATCCTGGACCTGCTGCGGGAGGCCGGTGCGGAGGTCTGGGTCGGTGGGGGGCTGGGGCATCGACGCGCTGGTGGGGCGGCAGACGCGGGAGCACGAGGATCTGGACCTGATGCACCGCCTGGAGCAGGAGCCGGCGGTCCTCGGTGCTCTCGCCTCGGCCGGGTTCGCCGAAACGCTCGACTGGCGGCCCGTGCGGTTCGTCGTTTCGGATGCGACGGGGCGCCAGATCGACCTGCATCCGCTTGTGTTCGGCGCCGACGGGGGCGCCCTCCAGGAGTCGTTGGAGCCCGGGAAGCCGTTCGTCTATCCGGCGGACTGCTTCGTCACGGGCAGCGTCGGGGGCCGCACCGTGCCCTGCCTGTCCGCCGGACAGCAGGTCTCCTTCCATCAGGGTTACGAGCCCAGGGACCGGGATCTCCACGACATGGCACAACTCCGCGAGGCGTTCGGGATCGGCACGCACTTCTGACCCTGGATTCAGGTCGACCGGCAGCCCAACCGCACACGTGAAGCGCTCGAAGACGACTTGAGGCCCGCTCGCGAAGTTCCTTGGCGCACCACGCGAAACACCCGTGCGCCCGGGGTCGGGTGCTTGAATGACCTCGATCAACACGGTATTCGACCCAGGGGGGCGAACTCCGCCATGCGGAAGTCGTATTACGCAGCACACGTCTACATGATCGTCGGAGTGATCTCGGGTCTGTTCTACCGGGAGTTCACGAAAATGAAGGACTTCCACGGCGACACCCAGCTGGCGCTCATGCACACGCACCTGCTGGCGCTGGGCATGCTCGCCTTCCTGATCGTCCTCGCCCTGGACAAGGTCTTCGGACTGTCCGGCTCGAAGCTGTTCACCGCGTTCTTCTGGTTCTACAACATCGGCATCGCCATCTCGACGGCGATGATGGGCGTCCACGGCATCCTGACGGTGCTCGGCCGCGACGAGGACCACATCGCGGAGGCCGTGCCGCTGACCGCCGGACTCGGCCACATCCTGCTGACCGTCGGGCTGATCCTGCTCTTCATCCTGCTCGGCAAGCGCGTCAACGAGCACGTCAAGCCGGCTTCCACGCCGAACGAGCCGACCGCGGAGACGGCGGGCGCCGTCTGAGCTCGCACCCGGGGGCCTCGATTATTACGGCGTAATAATCGAGGCCCCCGCGCCGCGCAACCGCGCGCCCTCTACCGCGCGGGCGCCTGGAACGTCACCTCGGGATTGCCCGGCGTCGGGCCGTCGAGCAGACGCTGCGGTACGCCCTTGAGGTGGAGGTCGAAGAAGGCGGCGACGTAGTCGCGGGTGATGTCGCCGGACCGGTCGGCCGGCAGCGGTGCCGAGGGGTCGGTGATGCCCAACTCCGCCGCGAGTATGGGCAGGTCGGTGAACGTGAAGTGGCCGGCGTCGGCCACCGTGAGCCACCTCTTCCAGCCGTCGAGGCGCGCCCAGTCACGGTCCCACGTGGTGTCGAAGGTGCCCCCGGACGTGTGGTCGACCTCGGTGCCGAGCATCATGAACGGCCGGCCCCGGAGCCCTGCGGCGGGGACCGGCTCGTAGAAGGTCCCGTCCATGTTCACGCCCGCGCGCACGCGCCGGTCGGCGGCCATCGTGGACGCGGCGGAGTTGCCGCCGATGGAGTGCCCGGCCATGCCGATGCGCCGCCGGTCGATCATCGAGGCGTACCGCCAGGCGGGGTGACCGCCCGTCAGCCGGTCCAGCAGGAACGAGACGTCCTTCGCCCGGTTCCGTGCGACCTCCGCAAGCCCCGCGTCACCGACCCGCTCCACGTAGTCGCAGGCGGCGCAGGGCAGGACCCGCCCGCCCGGGAAGACGGTGGCGACGGACTCGTGGGCGTGGTCCACGGCCGCGACGACGTACCCCCGGGAGGCCAGGTCCGTCGCGAGGGACGTCAGCGTGGAGCGGCTCTGCCCGAACCCGGGCGACAGCACGACGAGCGGGAACCGCCCGCGCGCGGGGGCCGCCCCGGTACGCGCGTACGTCTCGGTGGCACCGATCACCTCGGGCGCGACGATGCCTCCCAACCCCCGGCTCTCCAGCAGTAGTTCCCCCTCCTTCGCGCTCATGTACGGGGCACGCGCCCCGGTTCCGGCCCGCGCCGGGTAGAACACGGAGACCAGCAGCTCACGGGCCCCCGCCTCCGGCACGTACGGGTCCGTGCGCCCGGTGTCCCGCAGGTGCACGGTGTCCTCGCCGACGGCGTACGGCCCGGCCGGCGCGGGCAGCCGCAGCTGCTGGGCGGGGGCGGTGAGGGCGGGGCCGTTCCCGGCGGGCGACGGGGCGGCGGCGACGGCCGGGACGGCGGCCGTGGCCCCCAGGGTGAGGACGAGGAGCGAGGCGGCCAGGGCACGGTGACGAGTTCTCATGCCCCGAACGCTAGGTGCGAGACCGCCGCCCCAACGTCCGCCCACGGGCTGCGATTTGGTACCTCTGCGGTCGCATGCGCGGGGCGCGTGTCGTCCTACGGGCTGAGGACATTCGCAAAGAGTTCTTCGCGAAGAAGTCTTTGCGAAGAACTCTTCGCGGTCTATCGTGTGCCGCATGGCTGATGTGGTGAAGGGGCCGGACGACCCGGCCCTCGACAAGGACTCCGTCGTTCTGGACGCCAAGGGACTCCGCGCCCTGGCCCACCCGGTTCGCGTACAACTGATCGGACTGCTGCGGAAGTACGGTCCCTCCACAGCGACCCGGCTCGCGGAGCGGCTGGGGGTGAACTCGGGGACGGCCAGCTACCACCTGCGGCAGCTGGGCGCGGCCGGCTTCGTGGAGGAGGACGCCGAGCTCGGCAACGCCCGCGAGCGCTGGTGGCGCTCGGTGCACCGCACGATCTGGTTCAACGACCCGGAGCTGGCCGAACGGGAACCGGAGGCCGTCCTCGCCTACCTCCAGTCCGTCGCCGCAATCCACACCCTCCGCCTGCAGCAGACGCTGAACGAGCTCCTGACGATGCCCCCGGCATGGCGGAACTCCTTCGACATGAGCGACTGGGCACTGCGCCTCACACCCGAGGAAGCCGGCTCCCTGGAGCAGGAGTTGAAGGAGGTCGTCTCGCGCTACCGGCGGGACGAACCGGAGGCCGCGGCAAGCGCCCCCGAAGGCGCCGAGCGGGTCACCGTGATCACGTACGTCCTGCCCGAACTGGACGTGCCCGGCGCGTCGCCGTACCCCGTGCCCTCGGAAGCGGACGACGGGCCCGCGTCATGACCGAGGACGCGTCGGAGAGCGGCGGCATAGCGGCCACGCGGTCCTTACGGCCGCTCGTCGGGGTGCTGACGGCCATGGCGATGTCGCTGACCGGCACGCGGATCTCCGTCGTGGCGCTGCCCTGGTTCGTCCTCGTCACGACCGGCAGCGCCGGCCGCACCGGACTCGTCGCCTTCTGCGAGATGGCCCCCTACGTGGTGGTCAAGGTGTTCACCGGACCGCTGGTGGACCGGACCGGGCCGCGGGCCGTTTCGTGGACCACCGACCTGGCCAGCGCGACGGCGGCCGCCGCGATTCCGGTTCTGCACGTCCTGGACGTGCTCTCCTTCCCGCTGCTGCTGGGCCTGGTCGCGCTGATCGGGGCGGCCCGGGGCCCCGGTGACCTGGCCAAGGAGGTGATGGTCCCGGAAGCGGCCGAACGCGGCCGGGTGCCGCTGGAGCGGGCCACGGGTCTGTCCGGCGTGATCGAGCGGCTGGCCTCCACGGTCGGCATGGCGGCCGGCGGCTCCCTGGTGGCGCTGCTCGGCCCGCTGACCGCGCTCGCCGTCAACGCGGGCTGCTTCGCCCTCGGTTCGGTGGTCATCCGGATCGCGCTGCCCCGGGACGCGGGGCGCTCCGCCGACGATGCCCCCGACCCGGCGGAGGAGACGGAGCCGGGCTACTGGCAGCGGTTCGGCGAGGGCTTCACCTTCCTGCGCGGCGAGCCGCTCCTGCTCACCGCCATCGTCATGATCGGCGTCACCAACCTGCTGGACGCGGCGTTCACCTCGGTCCTCGCCCCGGTCTGGGCCAGGGACTCCGGCAACGGGCCGACCGCGATCGGCCTGATGGGCGGTGTGATGGGGGTCGGAGGAGTCGCCGGGAGCCTGATCGCCGCGGTGGTCGCGCACAGGCTGCCGCGCCGTCTGATGGTGCTCGCCGGGTTCCTGCTGGCCGGGGCGCCGAGGTTCCTGGTGCTCGCCTCCGGCGCCCCGCTGTGGGGGGTGCTGGCCGTCTTCGCCGTCAGCGGCTTCGGGGCCGGCTTCGTCAACCCGGTGATGGGGGCCGTCCTGGTCGAGCGGGTGCCGCGCCGGATGCTGGGCCGGGTCAACGCGCTCGGTGACTCGCTGGCCTGGGCCGGCATCCCTCTCGGCGGACTGCTGGCCGGGGCCGCGGTGACCGCTGCCGGACTCGTGCCGATACTGGTCACGTGCGGGGTCGCGTACTTCCTCACGACGAATCTGACCGGGCTGCGGCCCGAGTGGCGCGAGATGGACCGTACGCGGGCCCCCGGCGACTACCCGCCGACGGCATCCGGCCCGAGCAGGTCCCGCGCCGCGTAGTACGCGTGCAGTGCGGCCTCGCTGCCGGAGCCCAGGGCCGTCATGATGCGCTGGTAGCGCGCGGAGCGGAGGTCGCCGGCGACGAGGACGCGGGGGTGCTGGTCGGAGGGCGCGCCGTACCCGTCCGCGCCCCGGACCAGGTCGCCCGGCGGGGCGGCGGGCGCGCTGCCGAGGCTGAGGAAGACGGCGTCCGCGGCGAGGGTGCGCCGCAGGCCGTCGGGCGCGGTCACCTCCGCCGACCCCGAGAGCGTCAGGTGTTCCACGGGGACGAGCGTGACCCGGGGGTCGTCGCGGATCTCGTCCGTCTTGTACGCGTCGGCCGCCGGGTACGCCACGAGCAGGCGGGTGTTCGTGTCCGGGTGGGCGCGCAGGAAGGTCCCGATCGGGCGGTCACCGCCGAGTACGAGAAGGGTCCGGCCCTCCTCCGCTCCGGCCTGCCACAGCGGCGGCAGGGTGAGCCCGTCCGGCGCCGTGATCCAGGGGACGTCGCGCGGCTGGAGCGGCCCGACTCCGGTGGCGACGACGGCGTACGGGGCGGTGAGGCGGGCCCCGGTGTCGAGTGTGGCGGTCACATGGTCGTCGGCGGCGCGCAACTCGGTCACGTAGCAACCGAGTTCGAGCCGGCACAGCTCCGTGCCCAGGAGCTCCGCCGTGATGGCGTCGGCGAGCGCCGGGCCGCTGGTGTGGCCGCCGAGCACGTTGTTCAGGGTGGGGACGCGGTAGAGGTTCCGGCACAGCCGGTCCGGCTCGACCAGCACCGTACGCAGACCGACCCCGGCGGCCGTCCGGGCGGCGGCACAGCCGGCGGGGCCGCCGCCGATGACGAGCAGGTCGGTGTCGTACAGCGTGTCGCCCATGGGGCTATTCCAGCATCAAGGGCCTCGGAGGCGAACCGCCTGACGGGGTCCTCAAGGCGTCAGTGGTTCACCGAGTGGCCCGTGCTCCTGTTCCAGGGCTTCGGCCCAGTGGGCGGGCCAGTCCGGCTGAGTGCCGTCGGCGTCGGTGAATCCGTACTCCTCGTAGAGCCCCCAGGTGGCCAGGGCCTGCCCGGTCCTGGCCATGATGCCGGGGTCGGCGGCCAGCGCGGCGACCGCTCGTCCGAGATAGGCGGGGGTCTCGGAGTACGCGAAGTGCGGGTCCTTGGCCGCGCCGTCCCGCCAGTTGGCCTCGGTGACACCGAAGCCTTCCAGCATCGCCTCCGAACGCAGGAAGCCCGGCGTGATAGCCAAGGCGGCGACGCCATGGGCCTTCAGCTCGGCGGCCTGGGCGACGGCGAGTCGGATCACCGCCGACTTGGCGAGGTCGTAGAAGAACGAGCCCCGGTAGCGGGCGGTGTTGCCGTCGGTGACCTCCACGACGAGACCGCTCTTGCGGGCGACCATCAGCGGCAGCGCGAAGCGGCTGGTGATCACATGGGTCTCCACGGCCCGCCGCATGAGCCGAAGGCCCGTGTCGAGGTCCTGTTCCCACAGGGGCCGCTCCCAGTCGGTCAGTGGATCTCCGCCCCAAACGGAGTTGACCAGGATGTCGAGCCGCCCGCCCTGTTCGGCCGCGATCCGGTCGACCAGAGCACGTACCTCGTCCGGGCGGCTGTGGTCCGTACGGACCGGGATGCCGCGTCCGCCGGCGGCGGCGACCTTCTCTGCGGTCTCCTCGATGGTTTCCGGACGGTCCAGGTCGGAGCGTCCGGCCGCACTGCTGCGGCCGGTGACGTACACCGTCGCGCCCGCGGCCCCGAGTTCGACGGCGATGCCCCGCCCACCGCCTCGGGTGCCACCGGCAACGAGGGCGACCTGCCCGGCCAGAGGTCGTGCGTCGGTGCTCATGATTCCTCCGTAGCGGAACGTCGGTGAGGGGACAACAGGTGGTCGAGCTCCGCACGGACCCGCTGTGCGAGGGTCCCCCTGCGGTCGAGGGCCCACAACAGGCCGGCGCCGGAGGTGATCGCCTGTACGGACCCCGCCAGGGCTCCGACATCCGTTCCGGCACGGAGCTCCCCCGTGCGCAGGGCCTCCGCGAGCAGCCCCTCGATGGCCCGGCCCTGGGCCTGGTGGATGGCCAGTGCGTGCCGGCGGAACTCGGGATCCGTCAGATCGATGCACAGGAATGCCAGATGGTTGGCGTAGGTCTCGGGCGCGTCCATCAACGCCATCGGCTCCACGACCAGCGCCGCGAGCGCCCCGAGCGCCGATTCGTGCGCCGCGCGTCCCGTGCCGGACCGTGCCTCCGCATCCTTCGCGGACCGCTCGGCGAGGGCCAGAAGCAGCCCGCGCTTGGAGCCGAAGCGCTGCACGAGCGTGCCGGGCACCAGCCCCACCTCGCGCGCCACCACGGCCAGGGTCAGCCCCGCAGGACCCACCCGGCCGATCACCTCGGCCGTCGCACGCAGGATCACCGCGTCCTCGACCCCCCGGGGGCGTCCCATGGTTCACAGCTCCTCATTAATAAATGCCTGTTCATTCATTAAATACCTCGGCCGACCGGAAGACAACCCGGGCCGCGGCCGGGGGTTCCCCACCGGACATCCGGATGTGCCGGGCGCACGGCCCGCCGGCGCCGTCCGTAGGTTCCGCTGATCTCCACATCGGCCTGCACCTACAGTGCAGAGGCAGCAGCGGTGAAGCACTCACGGACATGATGGAAACGGGGTCGGCGTTTCGATGCAGGTGGCACTTGAGCATCCCGATATGTCGGAGAAAGCGCGCTTGGCTGCCTACAGCGCTGTCTCTACCTCGCTCGCCCTGCGAAGTGACAACCGGCTGGCCGAGCTCGTGGACGCCGCTGTGCCGCTCGGCTCCGGTATCGGCGGCAAGTCCGCGCTCATGGAGATCGACGGGAAGCCGGTCTTCGTCAAACGGGTGCCGCTCACGGACTTGGAGCGGTTGCCGGAGCACGTACGGTCCACCGCCAACATGTTCGGGCTGCCCATGTACTGCCAATACGGTGTCGGTGGGCCTGGTTTCGGTGCGTGGCGTGAGCTCGCGGTTCACACCATGACGACGAACTGGGTACTCGGAGGGCAGTACCAGGGGTTCCCGGTGATGTACCACTGGCGGGTGCTGCCGGACACGACCGCTCTTCCTGAAGAACTCGCGGACGTGGAGCGGGCTGTGGCCTATTGGGGAGGTCGACCCGAGGTACGCCGTCGTATCGAGGCCCTTCAGCACTCCTCTGCGAGCCTCGTCCTGTTTCTGGAGTACATCCCTCAGACGCTCCACGATTGGCTCACCGAGCAGGTGCGGGCGGGTGAGGAATCCGCCGACCGGGCCCTCTCCCTGGTGGAGCGCTCGCTGGAAGCCGGCACGTCCTTCATGAACGCTCGCGGACTGCTGCACTTCGACGCCCATTTTCGGAACATCCTGACCGATGGCCGACGCCTCTACTTCACGGACTTCGGCCTCGCCCTCTCCTCCCGGTTCGATCTGACACCGTCCGAGACACAGTTCTACGAACTGCACCGGACCTACGATCGCTGCTACACGGTCAGCTGGCTGGTCAACTGGTTGCTCACTGCTCTCCACGGATACGAGCGGAACGAACGCGTGGCACTCATTCACGCATGTGCCGGTGGCAAGGAACCACCGGGCGGATCACCGAAGGCCAGGGCGATCCTCTCCCGTCATGCCCCGCTCGCCGCAGTGCTGACGGACTTCTACCTCAAGATCCAGGAGGAGAGCAGGGAGATCCCGTACCCCTTGGAGACGCTTCACCGGGTCCTCGAAGCGGACAGGTCAGGTCCCAGCTGAGCGGGCATCAGGGCCCGCACAGGCAATCCGCAACGGCGTGGCCGACCGTCAGCCGTCGACCAGCCGCCCTCCCCGCTCGAACCCTGCCGTCCAAACAGGCCCTCAACAGAGTGGAGCATCAAGGACGGCAAGACCTCGCCGGACCGCCGCCGCTGCCTCATCGAGTACATGGCGTTCGTGCACCCGCCGTTCCGCATCGATGCGGAACGGGTCTCCCCTGAAGCGGGGGAAAACATGCAGGTGGACGTGAAAGACCTCTTGGAAGGCCGCCTCGCCGTCTGCCACTAAGCGCCGCGCTGTTTCAGTAGCTGTTTTCGAAATCCTGGCTGCGGTACGCCTGGCTTAGGGGCGGGACTCTGCCTCGGTGTGCTTGGCGCGGCCATGCCAGTTGCTTCGGATCTCACGTACGCGAAGTGGCCTTCGGGCGGGCATTCGTGTGTAGCCGGTATGTGTGCGTGTCTGCGGGGGTGAGTGATCGTTTTCACTCGGAGGTCCTTGTCGGGTGGCCTCACCTTCTTCGATTCCTCTGGAGGAACCATAAGCTTGCTCCGCTTTGACGGACACCATTGGTGTGGTGGTCAGACTGCGAGTGCGGTCTCGTACTCAGCTGGGCTGAGGTAGCCGAGGCTGCTGTGCAGTCGGTGCAAGTTGTACCAGCCCTCGATGAAATCGAAGATCGCGGTGCGGGCGGTGGCCCGGCTGGGCCACGCGGAGGTGCCGAGCAGTTCACGTTTGATGGTCGAGAAGAACGACTCTGCCAGCGCATTGTCCCAGCACTGACCGGTCCGGCCGACCGACAGCCGAACCCCGAACTCGGACGCCAGGGAGGCGAATTGCTGGCTCGTGTATTGACCGGATTCAACCAGTCGTTGCAACACCAGCTTGTTGAAGCAACTGTAGCTGCTCGTTGAATGCCTCGGCGGGCGTCTTCCAGCCGAGCGTCTTGCGGGGTCTGTTGTTGAGAGTGTGAGCGACGGCCTCGAGTTCCTCGGCGGACCACCGCGAGAGGTCGGTGCCTTTCGGGAAGTACTGGCGCAGGAGCCCGTTGGTGTTCTCGTTCGTGCCGCGCTGCCATGGACTATGCGGATCAGCGAAGAAGACTGGAATTCCGGTCTCGACTCTGAACTGCGCATGCGCCGACATCTCTTTTCCTCGGTCCCATGTCAGCGATCGTGTCAGTTGCTCGGGCAGCGTCGACATCGTGTTAGCGAGTGCCGTCTTCATCGTGATCGCCCCATAACCGGCCAGTCGATGATCGTGGCGACTGCCCTGGGACCTCTACCCATCTCGCGGCGGATCCGCTGGGCCAGTGCGTCGCGGATCTGACCGATAACCCCGGCCGCCGCCCAGCGGGCCATAAACCCCCAGACCGTCCTCCAGGGCGGGAAGTCCGCAGCTAAGGCCCTCCACTTGCAGCCGGTGTCTACGACGTAGCGGATCGCGTCAACGATCTGGCGCCGGGGGTGCTTCTCCGGCCGGCCGCCGCGGGCGGTGTCGCAGGCTGGCGGTGGCAGCAGCGGTTCGATCAGTGCCCATTCATCATCGGTCATGTCCGAGGGATAGCGGCGCTGACGCACTTCCCCTCCTGTCTGTGAACTGCGGCGGGGGCCGACCGGCGAAGCTGGTCGGCCCCCGCGAGGAAGGGTCAGGCCGAGGCGATGAGGTCGAGGGTGGATTCGATGGAGTTGAGCTGGGCGACGATGTGCCGTACCCACTTGTCGTTCGGGTGGGCAGCCGCGTGCGGGGCGACGGTGCCGGTGATGAACCGCCGGAACTGCGTCAGCTTCTCGGACAGGACCTGGCGCTCGTAGGCTTCCAGTGCGGCCCGCTCCGCGCCGAGCTGGTAGCCGTGTTGCTGGGCCTGCGCTTACGGCACTCGGCGGACGGTCCTGCCCCGAAGAGCCCGGATCAACAACGTGACCGGGAGGTCCTTCCGGCTGACAACACCGTCTTCCAGCGCGGCGGGAACCGTCGACGGGGGCTCGGGCTGACGGAGCAACAGCTGTCCTTGTCGCATACGTGCTGAGCCATGTCGCCCCGACCGCAGCCCGCCTACCACGGCCTTACGGAGAGGTGCGGACTCAACGGGACTGACGGGACTGAGTTATCGGCATTGCGAAACAGAGCCTGGTCCACGCCCCCGGTCTCGGAAGTGCTTCTTCCTCAAGTCCCGAAACCTGAGTCCCGTCAGCCGCCGAGGGCTTCAATCCCGCTCAACATCTATACAGGTCACAGGCTTACGGATCTGCAGTACGGGACTGACGGGACTGAACCTGTCAGTTATAAGCCACATAATGCACCGCCTGCATGCACGCCCCCGCGTGTACACGACAGTACGTATGCAGCCGATAACCCCCAGGACCAGCCCCGTCAGTTCCGTAAAAAAAGAGGTCACCCTCACTGACCTGGCCTTTCTCCCTACGGGACTGAACGGGACCGAAGCGCCACGGGATCGAGAAGAGGCGAGCCGCCCTCAGGCTGTGCACCCTGGCGCTCTCAGAACCGTCGGCCCGGTGCGCAAGGTCGCGCCGCTTACCCAAATCCAAGCCCGAACCGCAGTCTTGACCGAGTCCTGGGGCGTGTCCGGCGGAGACCGTACGTCATGCCTCGTCCGCCCAGACGGCCTTCGCTCCGTCCGACTGGATGTGCACTGTCGGAGACATCTCCCGGTAGCCCCACGGGGCGGCGGGTTCGGCCACCCACGCCCCCGCTGGTCCGGCGTACGGCAGACCGCGAGCCACGGGCCGTCCGCATCGCATACGCTGCCCCGCATGCCCGAAATCACCGCATCCGCGCCCCGCGACGACACCCCCGAGGACTCCCGGCGGGAGCGGCTGCGGCAGACGTTCGACGAGGACGCCGAGCTGTACGACCGGGCCCGCCCGGGGTACCCGGTGGCGCTCTACGACGACCTCGCGGAGCTCGCCGGGGCGCGGCCCGGCAGCCGTGTCCTGGAGGTGGGCTGCGGGACCGGGCAGGCCACGGTGCCGCTGGCCGGGCGGGGGTGCCGGATCACGGCCGTCGAGGCGGGACCGAGCATGGCCGCGGTCGCCCGGCGCAATCTGGCCGGGGCGGCGGACGTGGAGGTGGTGACGGCCTCGTTCGAGAGCTGGCCGCTGCCCGCGGAGCCGTACGACACCGTGCTCGTCGTCACCGCGTTCCACTGGATCGACCCGGCGGTGCGCGTGCCCAAGGCCGCCGACGCCCTGCGGACGGGCGGGGCGCTCGCCGTCGTGCGCACCCAGCATGTGCGGGGCGGCACCGAGGAGTTCTTCGTGGAGGTCCAGCGCTGCTACGAGCGCTTCGACCCGGAGACGAAGCCCGGGACGCGGCCTCCCACCGCCGCCGAGGTCGGCAACGCGGACCACGCGGAGGAGGTGGCGCGCGGCGGCCGCTTCGGCCCGACGGTCTTCCGCCGCTACGAGCACGACGTCACGTACACCACGGCCCAGTACCTGGACGTGCTGCGCACGTACTCCGGGCACCGGGCGCTCCCGGAGGCCGCCCGGCGCGGGCTGCTGGACTCCATCGCGGAGCTGATCGACGGGCGGTACGGGGGCCGGGTGACGAAGCGCTACCTGATCGAGCTGGGGGTCTCCCGCAGGCGCTGACCGCCTACTCGCTCACGCCCGCGATCCCCCAGCCCCGTCGGGCGGCCTCGGCCAGGACGTCACCCCAGTTGGTCAGGAGCCGCACGAAGGCGTCGAAGTCGGCGAACCGGAACCCCGAGGAGTGCTCCTCGAAGGGCGCGCGGAGCTCATCGAGCCGGGGTCGTACGCGCTCCCAGGTCGCGAGCAGATCCCGTACGCCCTCCGGGGATTTCGCGACGAGCAGGCCATAGCCCCCGGAGAAGAAGGCATGTCCCTCGCTCGGCTCCTCGTCATCGAAATCCGGCCCGTCCCAGATCAGCCCGCCGAGCAGCGCGTCCAACTCCGCCCGCACGCCCGCGTCGACGTGGTCGCGTGCCTTCTCCCACCCCTCCCCCGCCCAGAAGTGCGGCTTGTACGAACCGCGGGTGCCCGGGAAGTCGTACACGCCGAAGCGCGCACGGTGCGGCCCGCGCGGCCACTCCCACCCGCCGTCGGTCCCGTTCTCGTCGTAGTCCCACAGCCCGGTCGCCTCGTCGTACCAGGCGTCCCGCAGGCGTGGCAGCCGCTCGGAGGGTGGGACCTCGGCCAGCCAGGACCAGTCGGCGATCAGTGTGGTGAGGTCGACGCCCATGGGGGCGAGCCTATCGACCGTCGGCCGGGCGCCCCGGACCGAATCAAGGTAGCCGGCAGGCGCCGGTCGACAACGGCGCGATAGATCTGACCATTTACCCTGATGGGGGATATTCGGCAGGATTCATCAGGATACGGGTCGAACGGCATGGATGATCTTGGGCGAGGCGCATTCCACCCCGGAGGAGCCGACCGGCCCCGGGGCGCCCTTCCCCCACCCTGGAGCAACCATGCGACACCGTGTGTCCCGCCTGCGCACCCGCGCCCTGACCGTCGGGCTCGTGCTCGCGGCATCCGCGCTGCTGCCCTCCGGCCCCGCCGGCGCGGCCGACTCGTACGAGTGGGCCGCGCTGGGCGACTCGTACACCGCCGGCGTCTTCGTCGGGACCCCGCAGCCCTCGCTGGGTGACGCCTCGCGCGACGGCTGCGACCGGACCTCGAACGCGTACCCGGACGTCGTGGACCAGGAGCTCGCCGAGTTTCCGCCGGGGAAGCCCGTCCACCTGACCAACGTGAGCTGCGGCGGCGCCGTGGTCTCCGACATCGCCACGACCCGGCAGACCCCGATCAGCCCGGTGCAGCCGCCGGCCGCGGGCTGGCCCTCGGTGGACCCGCAGACCAAGCGGGCCGGGCTGGACGACAAGACGGACATCGTCACCATCGGCGTCGGCGGTAACAGCCTGCCCTTCGCCGGGATCCTGACCAAGTGCCTGGAGATGGGCGCGGCCGGCCAGTCATGCCGCGACTACTACACCAATCCGCCCGAGGGGGAGGAGAGCCTTCAGGACAAGCTGAGCCGGGTCCAGGACGAGTACATCGAGATGCTTGCCCAGGTGCACCAGGCCGCGACCAACGCCAAGGTCATCACGGTCGGCTACCCGGCCGTCCTCCCCGAGAACAGCGGCGACTGCAACCGCCTGTCCCTCACCGAGCTGAGCCTCATCGGCCACGCCGACATCGACTGGCTGCGCGACGACGTCCTCAAGCCGCTGAACAGCACGATCCAGCGGGTGAGCAACTTCTTCGGGGACCGTTACGTGGACGTCTACTCCTCCAGTGAGGGCCACGACGCCTGCCGCCCGGCCGCCACCAAGTGGGTCGAGGGTGTCTGCGGCGACGCCGAGGACTACTGGCCCGCCAAGGTCCCCGGCACGGCGCTGAACTGCGGTGTCATCGGCAAGCGCGTCACCCTGGTCCACCCCAACGCCGCCGGCCACGCCAACACGGCGGCCCACGTCGAACGGGCCATCCGCATCGCCCTCCTCGAACGCTGACACCGCGTACGCGACGGTGGCTGCTCTCCTCCCCTCCTCGGGCCGGGGTGGAGGGAGCCACCGTCAGCGGAGAAGTGCTGACGCGCCCTACGGGCCTTCGATCCCGATGACCGTGCCGAACGGGTCGCGCAGCTGAGCGATCCTGCGCCCCGGTTCGATGGTCAGCGGCCCGCGATGGTGCGCGCACCCGGCCGCCAGCAGCCGCTCGCGTACCCGGTCGAGGTCCTCCACGCCCCAGTACACGACGGGGCTGCCGCCCCGGGGGTTGCGCTCGTCGTCCACGGGGTGGAACCCGAGCTCGACCCCGCCGACCACCACCCAGGCGTAGACGGCCCCGGTGTCACCGATGTCCTTCTCCACGGGCACGCCGAGGAGTTCGCCCCACCAACGGGCCGACGCTTCGGGGTCGACGGCGAAAGTCATGACGGTGCGGACGGCGTTGAACAACGGCTTGCCTCGATGGGTGCGCTCTACGGGTTCCGGATCTGGCTCAGCTACGGGTGGTCACCTGCGCGGCAAGGAAGTCCAGCAGAGCGGCGTTGAAGTGCTCGGGCTGCTCGGCGCCCGGCAGGTGGCCGGCCTTTTCGATGACGGTCAGAGTCGCGTGGGGAACGAACTCGCGGATCGCCTCGGCGTCCGCGACGGGGGTGTAGGCGTCGTCCGCGCCCACGACGATCAGTACCGGCTTCCGGACCGCGGCCAGCGTGTCCCGGTAGTCGGGGCGTTCGGCCCGCCCGCGCAGCGCTGCCGCCGCGCCGTGGGGGTCCGTGGCGCGCATCATGCCCAGGACACGCCCGGCGACCTCCGGCATCGCGGCGACGTTGTACGCGGCGAGCATCTTGTCGATCACCTCGCTCGCGTACCCGTCCATGCCCTCGGCGAGGAGCCGGTCCGCCAGGCGGTTGCGGAACTCCTTGCCCTCCTCGGTCTCGGCGGGCGCGGAGGTGTCGGACAGGACCAGGGCCTCCACCCGCTGCGGGTGGAGACGCTGGAACTCCATGGTGATCTGGCCGCCCATCGAGACGCCGCCGACCACCGCCCGCTCGACACCCAGGTGGTCGAGGAGCGCGGCGAGGTCATCGGCGAAGTCGGAGAGGAACACCTTTCCCCGGGTGACGCCGCTGTCGCCGTAACCACGCAGATCGGGGGCGACAACCCGATACCCCGCCTCGACCAGCGCCTTGACCTGGGGTGCCCACAGGGTGCGGTTGAACGGATGACCGTGAATCAAGAGGACCGGCAGCCCGGCCGAAGGACCGAGGTCGTCGTAGTGGAACGTGGCACCGCGCAGCACTATGGCGTTCATGTCGGGCACCTTAGCCGGGTGATCAACAGGGACGCAGAAGTGTTTTGCCTGCTGAGCTCATCTTCGTCTTCGGCGGGCCACGGCTGGGTCGGGTGGGCCCATGAAGGCGTCGAGCTCTTCAATGATCTTGCGGAGCTCGCGGGCTCCGCGGGACGACATCGCTCGGATCACGCTGTCGAGCAGGGCTCGGCCTTCGAGGGGGTTGCCGCAGCAGTACCAGTGCACGTTGCCGAACTCGTCGTCGTGCCAGAGCTCACGCTCGGACTGGTGAACGTATGCCTTCCACAGGCGCAACGCCGCGTTGACGTCCCCTGGTTGGAGATAGTTCCGCGTGCGTTCAAGGCGCACGATCTCGGACAGCGCTCGCGGGGAGAGGCGGTCGATCGCCGGCCATGAGCACTGCGCCTGCTGCCGTTCCGGGATTCCGGCCCGTCGGATGCGTCCTGGCCGTCTACGCGGCATGAACCTTTCGGTTGGTCGTCATGCCCTACATGGTGCCACGGGGTCGAGCGGCGTCTCGAATGGATTCGCTCAGCTCGGACACTGGCAAGAACCGGCCGGTGGCCCCTCTCCGACGCAGAGGGGCCACCGTTTTCGGGTCCGGATCGGCGGTCAGCCGCTGACGTCAGCGGTGAAGGCCGTCCACGCCGCTTCCGAGACCTTCAGACCGGGGATGGCGGTGTCCTTGGAGTCCCGGATACGGACCATGGCATCGGCGCCGGGCAGGGCGCTGTCGCGCGTGGCGTCGAAGTAGCCCCGGGTGCCCACCACGCTTGACTACCCATCAGCAGCACCCCGACCCGTCATGACCGGCGGCGAGGCCGCGTCAAGGAGAGCACGTCCGGCCTTGGTGAGCTCGTGCGTGGCCGTACGACCGGCCCGGCTGCTGTCGATCAGTCCGGCGTCCCGCAGGATTGCCAGGTGTTCGCTGGCCGTCGGGGGCGTGACGCTCACCAGCCGGGCCACAACGGTCGTCTGAAGCGGAGTGGCGAGCGCGGCCAGGATCCTCGATCGAGTCACCCCCAGAAGACGGTCGAGCGACCTCGGAGTAGGAGGTACCGCCCAGAGGTACCGCCCGGATGCCGGGTAATAGATCGCCGGTGTCCAGTGGTCCGAGGTGGTGCACTGCATCCGGTCGGTGATGAACAGCGACGGGACGAGAATGAGTCCCTCGGGGCAGTCGACGTCGATGTCGACGGTCTTATCGACGGTGATGGTGTCGCCCTCGCACGCAGCGGAAGGGTGCAGGCGCGGAAGGACTGCGCGTAACCCCTCGCGGTTGACCTGGATGGCCCGATCCAGCATCTCGGCACGCAGCGCCTGCCGCATGGACGGCCATTCCGGTTCGACAACTGCCTTCCAGAGGCGGCGCAGTGCATCGGCGGCCTCGGACCTGGCCCGGTCGGGGGCATCGAGCAATCGGCGGCCTGTCTCCGCCCCGCACTGCCTCGTAGCGTCGACCAGCTCGGCGTACGTCTGGTCCGGCGGCGCGGCGAGGAGGGCATCCATGCCTTCCTCGAACGTCGGCTCACTGGACATCGGCGACGGGTCGAGGAAGTCGGGTCGATACGCGCTATCGGCCATGAAGACCGTGAGCGCCCTCAGGTCCGGGAGCGAGAGACGGTGGCGGCGACGGCGAAGCCACGGATGGAACATCGGGTGACGCTGCGGTTCGGTCAGGAGCTGGGCAAGACTGACCACTTCGTGCATCGGTGACATCGCCCACCGCACGCTCGCAGCACCAACGCCCAATCGGTAGCGGATCACTCCCCTATTGTTAGGCCACCGCCGAAGTGAGCGCGAGCAGAACGGCGAAGCATCGAGACTCGGGCCATGACCGACACGGAGTCGATTGCCCGTTGTTCCGAGGACCCCGAGCGAGCCCAACAGACGCGAACGATCCGGCTGGGCGCCGGCGGATCGACCATCGAGGTTCTCGCGGGTCCGGCGGAGACCAACGGGATCGTGAGCATCTACCGGTGGCGCATGTCGCCCTCCAGCCGGGGACCTGACCCGCACTTCCACGCCACCTTCAGCGAGACCTTCATCGTTGAAGAAGGTGAGGTCGACTACTTCGATGGGCGTGCCTGGCGAACTCTGCGGCCCGGCGACACCGCGCATGCCGCAGTGGGTGACGTCCACGCCCTCCGGAAGGAGCGCGCCGAACCTGCCACCCTCCTGATGGCGCTCTCGCCAGGTGTACCGCGGGAGGAGTACTTCACACAGCTCGCCACTGCGAACGAGGGTGACCTGAGCCGGCTCCACGAAGCCCACGACAACCATTTCGTCGACGACTGCGGGCGGTAAGGGTAACGGCATGTGCTCGTCCGCAATCCTCAAGGTGTCGGTGATCTCTGCCTACGGCCTGGTGCGGGCCGGCGAGGCGTTCGCGCTCACCGTCGCCTGATCCACCCCTTTCCCAACGGTTTCCCAGCAAAGGATTCACTGTGCCCAGCATCGCCATCGTCGGAGCCGGCCCCGGTATGGGCCTGGCCATCGCCCGTACCTTCGGTTCCCGCGGCTTCGACGTCGCTCTCATCGCCCGCAACCGCGACAAGCTCAACGACCTGGCCCGCCGGCTCGACGCCGAAGGCATCACCGCCGCCGCGTTCCCCGCGGACGTGCTCGACCATGACGCGCTCACCCAGGCGCTCAAGGACGCCGCCACCCGCTTCGGCGGCATCGACGTACTGGAGTACTCCCCGGGCGGGAGCCTCGCATCCACGCCGCTCACCGTTCCGTCCGAGACCAACCCGTCCGATGTGCGGTGGGTGATGGACGTCCTGCTCTACGGAGCCATTGCCGCCACACGAGCCGTGCTGCCCGCAATGCGCGAGGCCGGCGCGGGCACCCTGCTCTACACCAACGGCGCCGGCTCGGTCGACCCCACTCCGATGCTCGGCAACCTCAACGCCGCGCAGGCCGCGCTGCGCAACTGGGTACTCAGCCTGCACAAGGAACTGGCCGGCACCGGCGTCCAGGCCGCACACGTCGCCATCGGCGTGTGGATCGGCACGGACGGCCCGCCCGGAGTACCGGCGGCCTCGGCCGAGGAGGTCGCCCCCCTCTACTGGGACCTGCACACGCAGCGCGACGACGTCGAACGCGTCTACACCGCGTGACGCCGTCCCGCCCCTCGTCCCACCGTCACGGCGTGCTCCGCAGCCGCTCCAGCGCCTGTGCGGATTCGGCGGTGAGCGCGTCCACTCCGGCGCGGTCCTCCGGTCCGAGACTGCCGCGTTTGGCGGACCAGGCGCTCTGTTCGGCCAGCAGTTCATCGACCCGGGCGCTGTCGCCCGCCTTCCTCGCCTGGGCGATCAACCCGGAGTAGGCCCCCACCACATGGTTGATGCCCTCCAGGGCCACCTCGTACGCGACGCCGTCCTCGGCCGACCAGGAGGCCGTCCCCATCCCTGCCAGTACCGGTTCCTGCTCTGTCATCATGCTCTCCTGTCCTGTCGTTCACGCACGGCTCGTAGCGGTCACGGGCGAGGGTCGCCGCTCACCACCTGTCCGAGGACATGGTGGTCGAGGAAGTTCAGCACCGTCTCGTACATGAGGCGGATGTGGTTCGGCGCCCCGATCCCGTGGCCCTCGTCCGGGAAGTGCAGGAAGCTGACGGGCGTCCCGAGCCGCTGCAGATCGCTGTGCAGGCTCAGTGCCTGGCCCATCGGGACGCGGTGGTCCTTGCCGGCGTGCACGATCAGCATCGGCGTCGTCACCTTCGCCGCGTGGAAGTGCGGCGAATTGGCTTCGTACCGTTCGCGCTGCGTTCGTGGGTCGCCGAAGATCTTCCGGAAGTATGCGTGCAGGTCCGTGTCGAGCTGGAACGCCTCAAGGTTCCACATCCCGGCGTGGGTGACGATCGCCTTGAAGCGGTCGGTGAGGGTCGCGGCCCGGTTGGCCAGGTAGCCGCCGTAGGACCAGCCGACGAGGCCGGTCCGGGTCGCGTCGAGGTCGTCGCGTGCCAGCGCCGCGTCCGTCAGCGCGATGAGATCGCGGTAGGGCTGACCGCCGTACTGGCCTCGGCCTCGCTCCTGCATGCGTTGCCCGTAGCCCGTGGACAGCGCCGGATCCGGCAGCAGTACCGCGTAACCGCGGGCCGCGAACGGCCACGGGTTCCACAGCCACGTCCAGGCGCTCCAGGACATCTGTGGTCCACCGTGTGGGGCGACGATCAGCGGCGCCGGGCGCTCGGCCGAGGCGCCCTCGGGCAGCGCGAGCCAGGCGCGCAACGGGAAACCGTCGTCCGCCTCGACGTGCACTTCGGTCAGCGTGCCGGGAAGCGGGGTGAGGGCGCCGGGGCCCTTGAGGAAGGCGGGGTGCTGATCGGCTGTGACGGCGTCCAGCCGGACCGCTTGAGGCGGGCTTTCGATCGTGCTGCGCAGTGCGTAGAGGGTGGTCCCATCGGGTGACACGCAAAGCGCGGCGTAGGCGCCGGAGGCGGTCAGGCGGGTGACGGTGCCATCTGCGTCGCGGCGGAAGATCGGGCGGTGGCCGCGTTCGTCGCCGGTGAACCACAGCGTGGCGTCCCCAGGGATCGGCGAGAGGACCGCCCGTCCGGGCCACGGCCAGTTGTCGAACTCCGGCAGCAGGTCGGTCTCCTCACCTGAAGCCAGGTCGAACGCGACCAGCGTGACTCGCCACTCCGTGTCGTAGGTCTCCTCTCGCTGGCGCTGGCAGACCAGCGCCGAGCCATCGGCGGTGAACTCCGAGCGGTAGTACTGATGACCGGGGCGCGAGAAGGTGTGGCGCTGGATGCCGGTGGTCGCGTCGGCGACCACCACGACATTCGTGTCGGGCGCTCGGCCCGTCGCGGCTCGCACGTGGGCCACCAGCGATCCGTCCGGCGAGAGCGCCATGTCTCCTGGGCCCGCCAGACCCTGGCTGCCGGCGTTCACCGGAGCGCCGTCGGGGTGCAGGACGAAGGTGTGGGGTTCGTCGGGGCCGGGGCCCGCGCCCAAGGCACAGGTCGCGGTCGCCTCGTACAGAACCGCGTTGACCATGGCGCTCTCGCGCTCACGAAGAAGTGCGGCGTACGCCTCGGCGTTCACCGCGCCGGGCAGCAGGTCAGCGGTGTAGGCGACCGTGCGGGCGTCCTTGGCGACGGCGAAGGCGGAGATCCCTCCCGGGTGCTGGGCGATCTGCCTGGCCTCGCCGCGGTCCGGCAGTGCCCACAGTCCGACGCCCTGGCTCTCGCTCTCGCTCTTGCTCTCCTCAGCGGCGGAATCGGTGTTCGCGCGGCCGGAGAGGAACAGCAGCGTGCCGTCGGCGTCGAAAGCGGGAGCGAAGTCGCCCTGCGCGGAGCGGGCCACGAGGCGGCTCTCGCGCTCGCCTGCGGGATCCACCTCCCACAGCCTCGAAACATGCCTGTTTCCCTGGCCGTTGATGGTCTGCACGGACGCGATCAGGCGCGTTCCGTCGGGCGCCAGGACCAAGTCGGTCAGGCGGGGATGTGTGGCGAACAGGTCGTGGAACGGGGTGGCGTCATCCAAGCCGCGGATCATGACCATCATCCTGCCCGCCGCCGCCGAGGTGTGACAGGGGCCGACGATCCGAGAGGACGTGGCGGAGCCACTTCGAGCGAACCGCGGGCGTGTCTCCTGCGGCCGTGTCTCCTACGGCAGGGAACGAGTGAGCCACACCAGCTCGCCACGGTCGTCGGCCGAGACGTGGTCGCGCTGGAACCCAAGCTTCTCGAGCACGCGAAACGATGGCGCGTTCCAGGGACGCACCGTCGCCCAGAGCCGTTTCCGCCCTGTCGCGATCGCCGCGTCGAGTACCGCGGACGCCGCCCCGGTGGCATAGCCCTGTCCGTGCACGCGCCGAAACAGCTCATAGGCGATCTCCGGCTCGCCAACGGAAGCCCGGCCGACAGTGAGCCCGCAGTACCCGATGAAATCGCCCCCATCGCGGCGGACGACAGGCAGCAGAGCCATCCCTGTCAGCGCCGACGCGGCCCGCTGACCCTCGATCATCCGCCGGTTGTCTTCGATCGACGACATGCCACCGCCCCGTTCGGCGACGAGCCCACGATGGGCATCGATGTCGGACTCGGTCCACTGACGCAACATCAGCCGAGCGGTGTCAAGGCGGGGCGGCATCGGCACATACGGCATGGCGACACCCTATGCTCGGGCACGGACAAGACCGGGCGGTGGCCCCTCTCGAACGCAGGGGCCACCGCTCTCGGGTCCGGAGCAGCGCTCAGCTGCTGATATCAGCGGTGAAGGCGGCCCACGCCGTCTCCGTGACCTTCAGACCGGGGATGGCGGTGTCCTTGGAATCCCGGACTCGGACCACGGCATCGGCGCCGGCCAGGGCGACCTCGACGCAGGCACCACCGGAGTCGTTGCTGTACGAGGACGTGAACCAGGCCGGCTCGGCGGACAGGTCGGGGTTCATGGCGTGTGTATTGATGGCTATTTCCACTCTCGTGCTAGTTGTTGCAGAAACCCGGCTGTGCGTGCCGGAGGCAGGGCGCTGTCGCGCATGGCATCGAAACGGCGGACGTTCCGCTGCACGTCGAACCGCTCGTCGGTGACACTGATCGTGTTCCACATGTCGACCTGAACCACAGGGTCGAGTGCGCCCGCGAAGTCGAGCAGGATGAAGTTGCTCTCGGAGCGGTACGTGACCACGTCATGCGTCAGGATCTGGATCGTGACGTTGTCCAACTCCCCGAGATCCGCGATCTCCTTGTACTGACCGAGCATGACTTCCTGGCCCCCGACCATCCGTCGGACGGCCGTCTCGTCCATGATGACGCGGAGCTCCAGAGGGTCTTCGGAGCGGGTGATCAGCTCCTTCCGTTCGAGACGGAGCCTCACGTTCTGGTCGATGTATTCGCTGGTGGTCTCATCAACCGGTTTCGCGGTCTGGTAGAGCGCCCGCGCGTACGCCTCCGTCTGGAACAGCCCGAAGACGAAGCTGGGCTGGAAGGCTCGCATCACCGTGGCGTCCTGCTCAAGGCCCCGGTAAGTCGGCATCTTTGACGGCATGAACGCCTTGTACGGGGTCCAGGGCTCCTTGCTCAGCGATTCCCGGTGCAGTTGGAGCAGCGTCTCCAGGTCCTCCTTGGGGAGGTCCGGCTCCAGGAAGTCGATGAGCGCTTCCAGATCACCCACCCGTGGCAGGTCGTTCTCACCGATTTCGACCCGGGCGAGCTTCGTGTGCGAGAACTTCAGCTCGCCCGCCACGTCCTGAAGGGTGAGCCCCTTCTTCTCCCGGAGCTTCCTCAGCTCCTTGCCGAGTTCTCTCCGCCGGAATGTAGCTCCGCGCTTCGCTGCCACTGCTGCCCTCTCCCTGTTGGTGCTCGTCGCGCACTGTGCCCGGCCTCGGCAGGGGGCGTGTACCGAGTGTCCCACCCCGTACCCCCCTTTGAACAAGGCCCTGTTGGGGGTCAGGCATGTGCCAATTCCCCGGGAGTCGCCAACGCGCTTGCACAGTAACTCGCCAATGCGCCACGGTAGTCGCATCGGCACTTGCAGTGACTGTGAAGTGCGGAAACTCGCTTTTCTGTGCGAGAGGCGCCCTCCTCCCGCTCCTTCTTCACACCCCCACGGAGGACTGCCCATGGCTCTCGCAAAAGCGGATCGAGCGCCGGTGCCTGTACGCCCCGGATCCCCCGGCGCGGCCGAAGCGATCATCGGCGGCATGGAAGTGAGCATCGCCCGTTCCACTCCCCCGGGCCGGGCGGAGCTCACGGAGAGCGACCGGCGGTGGCCCGGCCGGCTGCGCCTCATCGCCCGGTCGTACCTCCGGCTGTGGGCGCTGGAGCGCCTGACGGACAGCGTCGAACTTCTGATCACCGAGTTGGTGACGAACGCGCTGCGGTACGGGCGCGCGGAGGCGATCGGGGTGCGGGTTCTCCGTACCGCACACGTGGTACGCATCGAGGTGGCGGACGGGACGGCCGTAGCCCCGACGGTGCGACATGCCTCCGCCCTCGACGAGTGCGGGCGGGGCCTCTTCCTCGTCGAAGCGGTCGCGGACGACTGGGGAGTCGGCGACGGTGGTGCGGTCATCTGGTGTGCGCTCTCCCTCACCGAAGAGGCTTGCGCGTGAAGCCTCTTCCGGCGGAGCCGGTCCGTGAGTCGCCCGTACTGCAGGAATGGCTGATCGATCTCCCGCCGACCAGCAGCGCCGGGGGCCTCGCCCGTATCCACACCCGTACCTGTCTGACCGTGCTCGGCTGGGACGGCAGCATCGGCGCCGCTACGGAGATCACGGACCGGCTCGTCCGTAACGCGCTCGTCCACGGGTGCACCCGAGCCGGGCACGTCATGGACATCCGCCTGCGCCTCGCACTCACCGAAAGGCGCCAGCTCCTCATCGAGGTCAGCGACTCCAACCCCGCGTTCCCGGACTTCGGCGAAGCCGTGCGCGGACTGAGGGGGCGCGGCCTGTGGGAGGTCCACCGCCTGGGCGGCAGCGTCTCCTGGTTCCTCCCGCACTGCGCGAACGGCAAGACCGTACGCGCACTGGTCACCCCGGGCTCGGGCCCGTCCGACTGAATGGAGAAGACCATGACAACCGCCGAGCAGCGCGAAGCGTTCCCCCTCAACCCGCCCGGAGGCCGTATCCCCTACAGCGCGGAGACGCCTTCCGGCCCCCTGACCCGGCCATGGGTCTTGCGGTTCGCCCGGGTGCCCGAGGCGACCGGGGCGGTCCGTGTCCCGGCCCATTTCTACGACCACGGGCGTCAGGTCAACCTGTCGTACGACGGGGGCCTGCTGACATGCATGGCCAACACCCACTCGCCGACCGTCCCCGACGGCTCGACCATCAACCCGCCGCCGCTGGACGAGGGACCGAAGGACTGATGGCCGCACCCATCCTCGTCATCGCCGCCGCCGACGACTGGCCCACCGACCGGGTCGTCACCGAGCTCCGGCGACGCGGGGCCGAAGTCTTCCGCATGGACACCGCGGACTTCCCGCAGCGGCTCTCGCTGGCCGGAAGGATCGACCAGGAGGCGGCTTGGACGGGCGCGCTGTCCACCGAGCACCGAGCGGTGGACCTGGTGCGGGTCGGCACGGTGTACTACCGCTCCCCCGGGGCGTTCCGCTTTCCCGACGGACTCTCCGGGCCCGAGGAGAGGTTCGCCGCGTCCCAGGCCCGGGCCGGGCTCGGCGGCATTCTGTCCTCGCTGAAGTGCCGGTGGATGAACCACCCCGCCTCCATGGCCCGCGCCGAGTACAAGCCCGTGCAGCTCGCCGAGGCGCGTAACTGCGGGTTACGCATCCCGCCCACGCTGATCACGAACCGGCCGCAGGACGTGCTCGACTTCGCCGACGCGTTGGGTGACGTGGTGTGCAAGCCGGTCGCCTCTCCCGTACTGATCGAGGGCGGCCTGCTCAAGTCGGTGTACACCAAGCGCCTGAAGCGCGCCGATCTCCACGACCTTCGGGGCATCGACACCACGGCGCACCTGTTCCAGGGCTGGGTCGCCAAGGAGTACGAGGTGCGGCTCACCGTGGTCGGTGACCGGATGTTCGCGGCGGCCATCCACGCCGGGAGCGATGCGGGGCACGAGGACTGGCGCAGCGACTACGGCTCCCTGGCCTACTCGCGTACGTCGGTGCCGACCCCGGTGGCCGTCGGCATGCGACTCCTCATGCGCCGGCTCGGGCTGCGGTACGGGGCGGCGGACTTCGTCGTTGGACCCGGTGGCGGGTGGACGTTCCTGGAGGTCAACCCGTGCGGTCAGTGGGACTGGATCCAGGGGGCGACAGACCTGCCGATCGCCGAGGCCATCGCGCACGATCTCGAAGGAGCGACCTGATGAACTGGAAGCCGTACGCCGCCTCGCTGGCGGCCGATGTGACCCACCCGGGGTCCGACTGGTGGGAGCCGGTGCGGGAGACGCCCCGACATGTGCTGGTCGAGCGGTGGTTCGCGCCCGGTGGGGGCGGGTGGCAGGCCGTCGACGGGCCTGCGGACGAGGAGGGCTGGGCGGGCGCCGCGTACGCGAACCGCACGCTCGTGACCAAGGTGGGGCCACGCACGCGGACCAGGCTGCCCCGGAGCGGGTCGTGACCGGGCATCCCACGTCGTCCTCGACCGAACCCGGGCTCGTCGTCTCGATGCTGAGGCACGGCCGCCTCGCGTCCGGCCTCCGGCTGCTGGACCTGGCCACCGGGTCCGGGTACAGCGCGGCGCTGGCATGCCACCGGCTGGGCGACGACCGGCTGGTGACCACGTTGGACGTCGACCCGTACCTGACGCGGGCGGCTGCCGAACGGCTCGACCGGATCGGCCGGCACCCGGTCGTCGTGACGGCCGACGGGACCGGCGAGCTGCCCGGCACCTTCGACCGGATCGTCTCCATGGTGTCGGTCCCCCGCATCCCCGCGACCTGGCTCGCCGCCCTCGCGCCCGGCGGCCGTCTCGTCACGACCATCACGGGCACCGGCCTGATCATCACGGCCGACAAGACCGAGGACGGCGGTGCGCGCGGGCGAGTCGAGTGGGACCGGGCGGCGTTCATGGCGACACGTACCGGCAACGCCTATCCGCCCCCGCTGAACGAGCTGTTCGTCAGCAGCTCCGAGACGGAAGGCGAGACGAGCGTGTCACCGTTCCCCGTGCTCGACGTCATGCGGGCATGGGAGGTGTGGTCGATGCTGACCCTGCTCGCCCCGGGCATCGAACACCGCACCGGCACGGGGTCCGGCGGCAGCCGCATGGCGTGGATGCTCCACCCCGACGGCTCCTGGGCCCGCGCCACCACCCACCCCGGCGACCGCACCGCCACCGTCCACCAGGGCGGCCCGCGCCGCCTGTACGACCTGCTCGACGCGGTGCGGTGGCGGTGGATTGAGGAGGGTGAGCTGCCGGTGTACGGGGCGGGGGTCACCGTCACCCCGGAGGGCGTTACGACGCTGACGCGTGGGGGGTGGGTGGGGGTGTTGTAGCGCTGTGTGGGCCGAGCGTTCGTTGCATCAGTACGGTGTCGATCCAGCGGTCGTGCTTGTAGCCGACGGCGACCAGCCGGCCCGCTTCGGTGAAGCCGGAACGGCGGTGCAGTGCGACCGAGGCGTCGGTGCCGGCGTCCGCGATGACCGCGATCATCTGCCGTACGCGAGTCCCGGCACAGGCGGTCAGCAAGGCTTCCAGCAGCGCTCCACCAAGACCCTGGCCCGTCCGGTCGGGGGCGAGGTAGATCGAGTTCTCGACGGTGTTCCGATAGGCGGGCTTGGGGCGCCAAGGGGCCGCGTAGGCATAGCCGACGACTTCGCCGGACAACTCGGCCACCAGAAAGGGGAGGTGCTGGGCGGCGAGGTCGTCGAGCCGCTGGTGCCAGGCGGCCGCTGGTGGAGGGGTCTCCTCGAAGGTGATCACGGTGTGGCGGACGTAGTACGTGTAGATCTCAGTCACGGCGTCCAGGTCGGCCGGGACTGCCGGGCGGAACACTGCCTCCATGGCGGTCTCCATCAGCAGGAGTGAATGCTTCCGTGCCCAGCATGAAGGACAGCCCGAGGTAGACGACGAACAGGGCGTAGGCGGTGGTCAGGATGGTGTTGACGTTCTTCAGCGACACGGTGCTTCTCCTTCGATGCCCTGGTCCCCGATCCGGAGCAGGCGCCCACACGGGCGGCACTGCGCACCTCGGCCGTGCTGGGGCTCGCGCTGACACGCTACGTACCGCGGTTCCCGGCGAGCGTGGCGCTCGACCGTGACGAGATCATGGACTGGCTCGGACCCACGGTCCAGGGATGTCTCACCGCACCCACACCCTGAAAGAACGCGCACGGCCGCCGGTTCGTCCTCGGCCACAGAACGGAAGTGCAGAAATGGGTCGGCTTGACTCCGGCGTGCGGAGGTACCCGAGCCGTTCGGCCCCTCGGGCCGGGCGGCGGAGCCCGGCACCTGGTCAGCCCCTCCTGCTCTTGCTTGTCCGTCACGGTCCGGGCCACCCGAGACTCAGATCCGCTGATGCCCCCTACGGTCCGAGGGGCCCCACGGAATCGCACGCGAAGCAGCCGTAACCAGCCCTTCAGGCGGTGAGCAGCGGCGTGTCGGTGCTTGATCAGGGGCGCTCTGAGCGTTATCACGCGCGCGCACGCTCTATAGAGAAGATCCAGGCATTTTCGCAGGTCAGAGCGTTGGCCGTGAAAAGTTATGTCAGTTCTGGACTGACATAACTCGGACTGGATGTCAGCTGCTCCTGACCCATCGACAGCGTTTTGTGGCACTACTGCCACGAAACTCCATGAGGTGCGTCAGTTGCCGTGCAGGCATGGAAGCGGGCTGCGCGCCAGATCTGGACTGACGTTCGACCCCATTGGTGGCAGCACTGCCGGTTTTTTGTGTCACTAATGCCACGGAACTCGATAGAGTTCTGACGTCACGATGGCCAGGGAAGGCGGCGACCCCATGAGTTCAGGGCCTCTGGACGGCGGAACAGCGCCCAAGTTGCCCGGCGTGCCGTACCCGCGTCGGCGTCGCCCGAAGCCTCCGCCTACCGCGTACAACCGAACCTTGGGTTCCACGATCGACTTACCCGCCGGGCATGCCGCCCAGGTCTACCCGATCGGAGCCAGCACCGGCTTCATTGGCGAGGCGTTCTCCATGGACAGTCTGGAGTTCATGCGCTGGGCCGCCGTGCACTACGACAGCGACCGATTCGTGCTCGTGGTGCTGTTCACCCTCATGGGATCTCAGAAGCCGGGAGGACTGATCGAGGCAACCCACGAGGACGTTGCCAACGTCCTCGGGTACAGCCGCTCCCATATCAGCCGGGCCTTCAGCGTCCTGGAAGACGACGGGGCGCTGCGAAGGCTCCGGCGGGGCCACTACCAACTGAACCCCGCCGCTTCGCTCAGGGGAGGGCTCAGGGAGCCGCGCGAGGGTGAGAAGAGGCGCTCCAAGGCGGGTATGGGCGAAAGGGTGGAGCAACTCGACCTGCTGCGCGAGATCATGGAGGATCCGGACGCGCCCGGCGCGTTCCGGGCGATGGCCGCTCCCGGCGCGAAACTTGAAGCGCGCAAAGAGTCGGATGGGGAAAGGAAGGCCACGTCATGATGCCCGCTGCCGAGGAATGGGTTCCGCGCCGCAACGTGCTGTGGGGCAGCTTCAACGGCCTCGCGTACGTCCCCCGGCTTCCTCCCACCGCGTATGCCCTGCTGCTGCACATGATGACCGAGCAGGAACCCGGCGGGCTCGTGGCCGCCACGCACGAGGAGCTCGCCGCCGGCCTCGCCATGGAACGCGGCATGATCAGCCGCGCCATGCCGCACCTGGTCGCCGCCCGCCTCGTCACCGTCATCCGACGTGGCCGCTTCCGACTCCACCCGATGATCGCCGCGTTCCATGACCCCCGCGAGCAGCAGCGCGCCATCAAGGCCACACCGGATGACATGCGACTGGACCTCGGTGACTTCGAGGACGCCTACGAACGCCGCTTCCAGCTCCACTTGGACGAGAAGGCCCGCAAGGCCGAGGCCAGGGCCAAGGGAAACGTCACGCCCATGACCAGGCAAAGCCGCCTCAAGGCCGTCCACTGATCTCAGCCCCGATGCCGCCTCATCTGGCCCGACACACCCAGGCCCTCCGCCCATCCCGATCACCGACCCGACCCCGGTCTACCCCCACTCCCTCCTCTGGCACTGGGGGCGGCGGGGTGGGCGATCGGGTAGTGAACGAGAGGCGATCCGTCGCACGCGAAAACTCCGAGGGGCTCAGCCCAGTACTTGACAGGCCCGGGTTGATTCCGGTCGGCACGCGGGGTACATGATTCAGGACTCCCTTGCCTTTGCGAAAGCAACGTTATATCTTCCCTCTTGTGAATGCGACGAGGGGTCAAGTCCCCTTGGTTTTTGATGATATGGGGGATATCCGCATGCCTCGATGGCCCGCAGAGGTTCGCAGAGTGCAAGCCGCAGCGCATGCGGATGACGGCTCGGAGAGGCTCGTAGGGACTGCCCGGGCCGAGGGGGGCACCCGATGAGTGCACCCGCGCGGTTCCGGGCCGTCTTCGCCCTGGCTCTCGCCGCCGTCGTGCTGGCGGGCACACCGGCCGGGGCCGCACCCTCCGCGGAGAAGGCGCCGCCCCGTATCGAGACGGTGCTCGACGTGTCCGGGTCGATGGCGACCAAGGACGCGGGCGGGCAGACCAGACTCGCGGCCGCCAAGACCGCCGTCCGCCGTCTCCTCGACGGAACACCCGACGGGACGGCCATGGGGCTGCGTGTGTACGGGTCCGAGTACGCCGGTGAGGCCAAGAGCCGCGGGTGCAAGGACACCGAACTCCTCGCCCCTGTCGGCCGGATGGATACCGACGCGAAGGCGTCCGCGCTGGCCCGGGTGCAGGCGCTGGAGCCGGTCGGGATGACGCCGATCGGGCGCAGCCTCCAGGCCGCGGCCGCCGACCTCGGGGACACCGGACCACGCCGGATCATCCTCGTCAGCGACGGTGAGGACAACTGCGCTCCGCCGAGCCCGTGCCAGGTCGCCCGTGAGCTCAAGGGTGCCGGCATCGACCTGGTCATCGACACCGTCGGGCTGAGAGTCAACGCCGCCGCCAAGCGCGAGCTGACGTGCATCGCGAAGGCCACGAAGGGGACTTACGTGGACGCGGGTGACGCGGACGAACTGGCCGACCGGCTCGACGAGTCCGTGAAACGCGCCCTCACTCCGTACGCGCGGAGCGGCACCAGGACCAGCGGCGGCAAGGACTGCCCCAGTGCCCCCACCCTTGCCCCCGGGCAGTACCTCGACAAGATCCGCAACGGCGAGTCCCGCTGGTACAAGGTCGCGCTGCACCCGGGACAGTCTCTCCGGTTCTCCGGCTCCGTCATTCCGTCCGGCGCATGGGAGACCCCGACGTCGGTCAACGTTCAGCTGTCGCTGCCCGGCCAGGCCGGAGTGTGGGGGACGGAGACGGCGGTCGAGGACCGGTGGTCCAACATCATGTCGAGCGGCGTGCAGTCCGAGCGCCTGCCATGGGACAAGATCCCCGCCGGGGCCGACAGCACCGAGGTCTGTGCCCGGATCCACAGCAAGGTCCGGACAGGGCAGGCCGAGCCGGTCGAGGTGGCCGTCGGCATTGCCGACCAGGCCGTCCGCCCCGACGGAACACCGGACGAGCGAGTCACCGGTGCGGGCGCCGAGGCCGGACAGCCCACCGCACCCCCGGCCACCGACAGCCCCCGTGCCGAGGCCACCAAGGCCACCGAGACGACCGCGGCCGCCACGTCCTTCATGGACCGCCCAGCGGCCCTCGCCCTCGCTGCCGCAGCCGCGTTCCTGCTGACCATGGCCATTCGATCCGTCGTCGCCCGCAACCGCCGCAGGGGAGCCTGACATGCGCGTACGCACCGCACTCATGACCGCCGCGGCGTTCGGTTTCCTTGCCACCGGCACCGCGAACGCGGCCGACGGCGACACGGGATCGCCGGGGGGCTACTCGTTCAACAGCAGCACCCCCCTCGACAAGGGCGCCCAGCGGCAGCTGACGGTCGGCGACTTCCACTTCTGGAAGATCACCCTCAAGCCCGGCCAGCGCCTGGACGTCAAGGCATCGGTCGAGGTGCCCGGCGGCTACGACCCCGGCCCCTCACCGCACTACGAGCGGCTCGGCGTGCGGATCTACGACCCCACTCGGCGGCCCATCCTGTGCGACGGCGGTTCCGGCGGCACCGAGATGATCTACCGCGGTCACGCCACGGCGCGGAGCGGCGGCACCTTCACCGCCGAATGCACCGTGGGAACCGTCGACTACAAGCCCATCGAGCGAGCCGGGACCTACTACGTCCAGGTCGGCATCGGCGGAGCCACCCGGACCAAGGGCGACACGCTCCCGCTCACGGTGTCCGCCGGCACCGGCACCGGTGTCACGCCAAGACCCGCCGATTCCTGGAACCCCGGTACTCCGGCGGGCGCCGTCCCTGCCGAGCCGAAGCCCGCCACCGTGTCCACGCCACCCGGGCCGGCGACAGACACGGCCACCGCCGCCGCGACAAGCGAAGGGCTGCCGCCATGGGCGATGCCCGGCGCGCTGGTCGGAGGTGTGATCGCCGCTCTGGCCCTCGGCGCCGCGCGCCGCCGAACCGGCTCCGTGGCCCAGCAGCGGGTCAGGTCCGCCCGCACGCCCGAAGCCGTGCCCGCAGGCCCACCGCCCCATGCCGCCTGGCAGCCGTCGCCCGTCCACCAGGTGCCGCACACCCACGCACCCGGTGGGCTGCCACTGCCTCCCTTCCACACCGGACCGTCCGTCGTCCCACCAGGACAGGCCGGGCCCCTCGGACAGGATGGCAGCCCCCGCATCCGCTGACGGCCTCGCTCCCGGAGGCCGATCGGGCGGCCGTCCTGGAGGGCTCATGCTCCCGTTCGGCGCCCGATCACCCACCCCGGCACCCAACTCCCCGCCGCCCCGTACTCCCCCGCCGCCCCCAGGTGCCCCCGCAGCGTCGTCAGTCCCGGGTGCGGGTTGTCGCGGTGCCAGAGGAGGGAGTGGGGGTAGACCGGGGTCGGGTCGGTGATCGGGATGCGGCGGAGGGCGTGGGATTCGGGCCAGATGAGGCGGGAGTGTTCGCCCATGAACGTGGCCAGGGACGGGGTGTCCGCGATGGTGTCGAGCAGGACGTCCGAGCCGAAGTTCGGGCCCGTCGCCTCGATCGTGAGGGCGAATTCCGCGACCAGGTCCTCGTAGTAGGCGCCCCACTCCGTGCCGGGGGCGATGCCCGGCATCCAGATGCGGTGGCCCACCAGGTCGGCGAGGGCCACCGAGGGGGCATCGGCCAGGGTGTGGGCGGGGCCGGTGAGGAGTTGGAGGGGTTCGTCCAGGACGCGGGCGGACTCGATGTCGTCGGGGAGGGGGTGGCCGGGGGCGGCCACCGCGCGGAACGTCGCGTCGAGTTCGCCGGAGCGGAGGGCGGCGACGGCCGTGTCCATGCTGACCAGCGTCATCACGTCGAGGGCGATCCCGGGGTGCGCGCGGTGGAAGGCGCGCATCAGGCTCGACTGCGCGGTGCGGGACGCGATCACGTCGACGCGGAGCGGCCGGCTGCCGGGGCGTACGGACGCGCTCGCGCGCTCGGCCGCGCGGAGCAGTTCGCGTGCGTGAGGCAGGAACGCCCGGCCGTCGATGGTGAGCTCGGCGCCACGCGGGGCGCGGGTGAACAGCCGGACGCCGAGGGCCTGTTCCAGGGCGGCGATCCGCTTGGAGACGGCCTGCTGGGTGACCGAGAGGTCCGCCGCGGCCTTCTGGAACCCGCCCGCTTCTGTGACGGCGACGAAGGTGCGTACTGCTTGGAGATCCACGTCGCCCTACCTTAGGGAAGGGGAGCGCCCCGTGTGGCGCTCCCCTTCGTGGTGCGGCCTCCGGGCAACGTCATGCGGCCTTGGTGAGCGCCTTCCCGGTGCCGGCGGCCGGGGCCGACGCGGCAGCGGCCAGTCCTCCGGCGGGGTCCGACGCCGCGGCAACGCGCCCCCGCTTCGCCGCTCGGCGGCCATACGCGTTGTTGGCGATGACCGCCGCGAGGGTGAGGGCGACGCCGAGACCGCGCCCCCAGTCATCTGACAACCAATGGTTGTGCACGAACATCCCTTTGGTTGTTTGACCTGCGGTTCCGCCGAGCGGTTAGCTCGCACCCGGCTATGACGGGTTGTACGGGTGAGGCGGCGTGGGCAGAAGAGCGTTGGGGCGGCCGTTCGGCTGGTTGTGGGCCGCCTACGCCGTGAGCGCGTACGGGTCGGGGCTCGGGTTCGGGGCGTTGCCGCTGCTCGCCGTGCTCGTGCTGGACGCCGGGCCCGCCCAGGTGTCCGCGCTGTCCGCGGTCGGGCCCGCCGTGGGGGCGCTGATCGCGGTGCCGCTCGCGCCCTGGGTGGAGTTCCGGCGTAAGCGGCCCGTCATGATCGGGATGGACCTGGTCCGGTTCGCGGCCATGGCGTCGGTCCCGGTCGCGTACGCCTTCGGGCTGCTCGGGTTCGTCCAGTTGCTGGTGGTGTCGGCGGTGATCGCCGCGGCGAAGATCGCGTTCGGCGCGGCGAGTGGCGCGTATCTGAAGACGCTCGTCCGCCAGGAGGACCTGCTCGTCGCCAACGCGCGCTTCGAGTCCACCAACTGGAGCTCCATCGCGGTCGGCCCGCCCCTCGGCGGCGCGGCGATCGGGGTCTTCGGGCCGGTCACCACCGTGGTGGCCGACGCGCTCAGCTATCTGCTCTCCGCGCTCGGCATCACCGCGATCCGGGGCAAGGAGGAAGCGCCGGGAACGACAGGCAGGACTCCGCTGCGGGCGGGCGCGCTGCTCGCCGGGTGGCGGCACATCTTCGGCCACCCCGTGCTGCGCGCGCTCTACCTCAACCAGGTCCTCGTCGGCGGCCTCATCATGGCCACCGAACCGCTGCTGGCCGTGCTCCTGCTGCGCCGGCTCGGGTTTCCGCCCTGGCAGTACGGTCTCGCCTTCGCCGCTCCGTGTCTCGGCGGGCTCATCGGCTCGCGGCTGGCCCGCCGGGTCGTCGCCCGCTACGGCCGCGACCGGGTCTTCCGGACCGTGGGCACCCTGCGCGCGGTGTGGCTGATCGGGCTGGTGTTCGTACGGCCGGGTGTCGTCGGGCTCGTCACGGTGATGGCCGTCGAGCTGGCCATCATCGTCAACATGAGCCTGTACGGGCCGGTGCTCTCCACGTACCGGCTGGAACACACGCCCCAGCACCTCGTCGCCCGTATGCTCACCGCCTGGTCGATCGGGCAGCAGGCGTCCATCGCCGTGCTCACCGCGCTCGCCGGGCTGCTCGCCGACGCCACCGGGCCGCGCACGGGCCTCGCGGTCGCCGGGCTGCTCATCCTGGGCACCCCGTTCCTGCTCCCCCGGCGGGAGCCGGCACCCCGGACGGCCCTCGACCTCGACCGGACTTGATCTCAAGCGGCTTGATCTCAACCGGACTTGAGGTTGCACGATGCCTGGCATGGATACCGAGACCGAAACACGCACACACGCCGCCGACCTCGAAGCGATCCGCGCGGTCGTCGCCACCGTCGAGCGCTCCCAGCAGCGCAAGGACCCCGACGCGTTCCTGGCCCTCTTCCGGCCCGACGCGGTCTGGACGACGGCCCACGGCAAGGTCCTCATCGGCATCGACGCGATCTCCGCGTTCACCAGGACCGTGCTGCCCGCCGCCGACTGGGCCGGGCACGTCACCTACGAGGTGGCCCACGTCCTCTTCATCCGCCCGGACGTCGCGGCGGTCAAGATCCGGCAGCGCTACCTGGCGCCGGATGAGGAGAGCGAGGGCGCTCCGCTGTACGTGATGAGCCGGGGCGACGACGGACGGTGGCTGCTGACCGCCGGTCAGAACACGCAGGTCGTGACGGGCTGAGCGGGTCCGCGCCGGTCAGCCCGCGAGGGCCTTTTCGAGGAGCGTGAACGACTTCGGCGTACCGCCCGGCTGCGGCTTGCCCTCCTTGCGGCCGACCACCCGGTAGCCGGCGCCGAGGTAGTACGCGGTCAGGGGTTCGTTCCCCGCCAGGCAGTCCAGGCGCACCAGCGTCCGGCCCGCCTCGGCCACACGGCGTTCGGCGGCACGCAGGAGCCGGCGTCCCGTGCCGGGCGCGACGCTGCCGCGGTCCACCATCAGCCGGTGCACGTAACCGGCCGGCGCCGGCTGCGGGCCCCAGGCGTCCTCGTCCTGCCACCACAGCTCCCAGGCGCCGACGGCCCGGCCCCCGGCCTCCGCGAGCCATACCTCGCCGGTCTCCATGATCCGGCGGAAGTGGTCCTCGCCCAGTTCGCCGGGGTGCCATTGGCCGGTGACGCCCCGGGCGAGCAGCCGGCGAGCCGCGTCGTCGCGCAGCCGTACGAGGGAGGCGAGGTCGGCGCCGCCGGCGAGGCGGAAGCGCAGGTCGGTCGGGCCCAGGTCCTTCATGCCCCGATCTTCGCACGCGTGTACGCATGCGGTGTCGGGCGCGGGAGGTGGCGTCCTCCCCGCGCCCGCGCCGGGCCCTACGGCATCTTCGGCGCGATGACCGAGAACGGGCCACCCTGGGGGTCGGCCAGGACCGCCATGCGGCCGGCGACCATGTCGAAGGCGGGAGCCAGAACCGTGGCGCCCGCGCGGACGGCGGCCGCCTGGATGTCGTCCACGCTGTCCACGGCGAAGTACGGCTGCCAGTGCGGCGGGACGCCCGGCGGCATCTTGCTCATGTCCATCATGCCGCCCACCGCCCGCCCCTCGACCTGGAACTCGACGTAGCCGTCGGCGCCCTCCATCTCGGAGGGGGTCGCCGTCACCGGCAGGGCGGCGGAGTAGAACGCGGACGCCGCGTCCGGGTCGGGGGTGGTCAGCTCGCTCCAGACCAGCGCGCCGTGCTCGTTGACGATGCCCGCGCCGCCGAAGGTGCCGGGCTGCCACAGGCCGAAGACGGCGCCCGCCGGGTCGGTGATGACGGCCATGCGGCCGAGGTCCATGACGTCCATCGGGGGGACGACGGCCGTGCCGCCGGCCTCGGTGACGGACCTGAGCGTGGCGTCGATGGCGTCGGTCGACAGATACGTCGTCCACGCCGTCGGCGGCATCGGATCCGGCACCGTACCGTCCTGGTTCATCGCCTTCATGATCCCGGCGACGGGCTTGCCCTTGAGCGTGCAGACGGAGTAGCCGCCCTGCTCCGGCGGGCCCACCTCGCCCTGCCAGCCGAAGAGGTCGCAGTAGAAGTCGATGGCCGCCTGCTGGTCGGGGACCATCAGGTCGATCCAGCAGGGGGTGCCGGGCCGGTAGGGATCGTTCATTTCGGGCACGGGTGCCTCCGGGAGGCTGCTCGGGGACGGACGGGCCGTCCTTACCCGGACCCCGCGCGAGTGGAATCGACCCGTACGGGTGACAACCCCGTTCAGTACCAGGGCCGCTCGTCCTGCGTGGGCAGCGGGCGGAGGGCCGGCCAGCGTTCCAGCAGGCGGGTGGCCAGGGTGGAGGCGAGGCGGCCGAGGGCGTGCAGGTGGTCGTGGTCGCGGGTCAGGTCCGCGACGACGCCCAGGCGGTGCACGAGGCGTTCGCGGGCCGAGACGTACCCCCACTCGAAGTCCTCGGTGGGCACCCGGGCGAGCTGGTCGGCCGTCCCCCGGTGCGCCCGTTCGACCAGCGCGTCGCCCTGGATCAGCCAGCCCGCGCACGCGTCGGCGAGGTCGCCCGGCACGTCCTTCCCGGTGAGGTCGCGCCAGGTGCCGCGGTAGACGGCCTCGACCTCCGTGAGCGGCGCGGCGGTGACCGACAGGGCGCACCAGCAGGTGGGGAAGCCGATGCGGAAGTACGCCAGCTCGACCAGGCCGTTGCCGAGTGCGGCCCGCTCGAAGTCCACGAAGCGGACGCCGTCGGGGGTGCGCCGGTCGTTGCCGGGGCAGGGGTCGCCGTGGAGCAGGGCGTGGTGCCCGGTGGGGTCGAGCCGTGCCAGGAGCCCGGCGAGTTCGTCCGGGACGGCGGCCGGTACGGGCACGTCGAGCGCCCGGGCGAGGGCGAGGAAGGACTCCGCGTCGGCGGCCGTGGGGCCCGACCAGGCGGGGAGCGCGCCCGCGTCGGCGGGCCCGGTCAGGGCGTGCAGCCGGGCCAGCGCTTCGGCGTACCCCGGCATCCAGTCCTCGGTCCGGCCGAGGTCGTCCACGTACTCGAGGAGCATGACCCGCGCGGCCGGGTCCGTGGCGAGCAGCGCGGGGGCCACGGAGCCGCGCCCCGCCAGCCGCAGCCCGGCGGCCTCCCGGGCGAAGCGCGCGTCCGCGTCGGCGGTGGTGTCCCCGTCGTCGGTGATCTGCTTGACGATCACGGGCCGCCCGTCGCCCGCCCGCACCCGCCAGACCCGGGACCGGGGGCTGCTGTCCAGGGGCTCGGCCTGCGCGGGGATGCCGCCGATGGCGGAGAGCAGGGGAGCGGTCAGCGGGAGGGAGTTCGGCATGGGGAGGAGCGTATGCCCTGCTCAGGCATCCCGGGTCCGCTTTTCCACGAGCGCCGCGACCCCGTCCAGCAGCCGTTCGAGGCCGAAGGTGAAGAGCGTGCCCAGTTCGAGATCGAACTCCTCGTCGCCGAAGAGCGTGGAGAGGGTCGGATAGGAGCCGGCGGTCTGAATGCTCTCCATGCGGGTCTCGTGGAACGCCATCCACTCCTCGGGCGTCATCCCCGTCTCCTGCCACGCCTGCGACTCCAGCTCGACGGCCGCCGCGATGCCCTGCGCGTATCCGAGGAGGGCGAGGTGTACGTAGATCATCTGGGTCGGTGTCAGGCCCAGTCCCTTCAGGGTGCTGAGGGTCCGCTCGGTGTAGCGCATCGCGTGGGGCGAGGCCGTCGGGCGGGTGAGGGCGGACATCGCGCGCGCCATCCACGGGTGGCGCCGGTACAGGGTCCACAGCCACCGCGCCTCCCGCTCCAACCGGTCCCGCCAGCCGGTGGGGAGCGGCCCGGGCGGGGCGCCCTCGAACACCGCCTCCGACATCAGCCGTACGAGTTCGCCCTTGTTCGGGACGTGACGGTAGAGCGCCATGGTGGACACCCCGAAGTCGGTGGCGATCCGGCGCATGGAGAGCGCGGGCAGCCCTTCGACGTCGGCGAGGGCGATCGCGGCGTGCACGATGCGGTCCCGGGTGAGGCCGTGCCGCGGGGCCGGGGGCCGGGCGCGCCCCGAGTCGGCGACCACGGTGCCGACGCCGGGCACGGCCCGTACCAGACCCTCCTGGCCGAGGGCGGCGAGCGCCTTCGTCGCGGTCGCCATGGCGACGCCCCACTCCTGCGTGATGCGCCGGGTGGAGGGGACGCGGTCCCCGGGCACGAGCTCGCCGGAGGCGATACGGCGCCGGATGTCCCCGGCGATGCGGAGGTAGGGCGGTTCCTCGGTCATGGCCGCACTGTACTAGTGCGCTTTACGGGTGAACGGGCTGCTGGGCAAGGCATGTACGGGAGTGCACTAGGCATCCGCTTGCGGTGTACGCGGGCGCACCGCTTCCCTGCCGCTCATGGAGAACAACACGCCCCGTGCGGGGCGCAAGGAATGGACCGCCCTCGGCGTCCTGATGCTGCCCCTGGCCCTCGTCTCGATGGACGTCTCGGTCCTGTACTTCGCGATCCCCTACATCAGCCGGGACCTGGAACCCAGCGCTACCCAGCAGTTGTGGGTCCTCGACATGTACGGCTTCGTGCTCGCCGGGCTGCTCATCCCGATGGGCGCGCTCGGTGACCGTTTCGGCCGGCGCAAGCTGGTGCTCGTGGGAGCGGTCCTCTTCGCGGTGGCCTCGGCGGCAGCCGCGTACGCGCACACGGCCGAACTGCTCATCGCTGTACGGGCGTTGCTCGGTGTGGGCGGCGCCGCGCTGATGCCGTCGACCCTCGGCGTGATCCGCAACCTCTTCCACGACGCCCGGCAGCGCGGCCGGGCGGTGGGCCTGTGGACCGCCGTGATGACGACGGGCATCTCGCTCGGGCCGGTCGTCAGCGGTCTGCTGCTGGAGCACTTCTGGTGGGGCTCGGTGTTCCTGATCAACGTGCCCGCGATGGCGCTGCTGCTCGTCCTCGTGCCGTTCCTGGTGCCGGAGTCCCGGGCGGCGGGGAGTGCGCGCTTCGACCTGCTGAGCGCGGGGCTGTCCCTGGGGGCCCTGCTGCTGGTCATCTACGGCATCAAGGAGTGGGCCCGGCACGGCTACGCGCCGCTGCCCGCGCTCGCCGTCGGTGCGGGGCTGGTGCTCGGTGCCGTGTTCGTCCAGCGGCAGAGGCGCGTCCCGCATCCGATGATCGACCTCGGCCTGCTCGGCCGGCGGACCTTCGGCGGGCCGGTGCTCGCCAACCTCCTCGCGATGTTCGCCACGGTCGGGATGGCCGTCTTCGTCACCCAGTACCTGCAGTCGGTCCTCGGCCTGAGCCCGTTCCGCGCCGCGCTGTGGAGCCTGGTGCCGGCCGTCGGGGTGGCCTGCATGGCCCCGGCCGGGGCGGCGCTCGCGCAGCGGATCGACCGGGCGTACGTGATGGGTGGCGGGTTCCTCGTCTCCGCCTGCGGGTTCCTCTGGCTGTCCCAGGTCCGGACGGACTCAGCGCTGTGGTTCGTCCTGGCCGGCGGGTCCGTGTACGCGGGCGGCCTGGTCGCCGCGATGACGCTGGCCAACGAACTCGCCCTGGGCGCGGCACCGCCGGAGCGCGCGGGGGCGGCGGCGGCCGTGCTGGAGTCGGGCCAGGAGCTGGGCGGCGCGCTGGGCATGGCGGTCCTGGGCTCCGTCGGTGCGGCCGCCTACAGCCGGGACATGGCCGGGGCGCTGCCCTCCGGCGTACCGCAGGCCGACGCCGTACGCGAGACGCTGGGCGGGGCCACGGCTGTCGCGGCGCAGTTGCCGCGCGCGTCGGCCGACGCGGTGCTGACGGCGGCGCGCGACGCGTTCACGCACGGGATGAGCATCGCGGCCGTCGGTGCGGCCGTTGTCATGGCCGGGGCGGGCCTGCTGTCACTCACGTGGCTGCGAGGTGCGGGCAGGACGGCGGCCACCGGGCAGACTGGGGTGTCCAGGACCGTGTCGAGCGCGGAGTCATGATGAGCGAACCAGTGGCGGAGCTGCATCCCGACTACAGCAGTGCCGGTGCGACGGCGACCCCGTGGGCCGAGGTGGTGGCCGTCCTCGAAGGGGCCGAGATGTTCTGGCTCTCGACGGTCCGGCCGGACGGGCGGCCGCACGTGACGCCGCTGCCGGCGGTGTGGCTCGACGGGGCGCTGCACTTCTCGACGGGACTTGAGGAGCAGAAGGGCCGCAACCTCACCCGCAACCCGAACTGCGCCCTGACGACCGGCAACAACGCGTACGGGCGCGGGCTCGACGTCGTGGTCGAGGGTCCCGCGCTGCGCGTCTCCGAGCGCGGGACGCTGGAACGGCTCGCGGAGCTGTGGATGGCGAAGATCGGGTGGCCGTACGACGCGGTCGAGGGCGGTTTCCGGCACCGGCCGGAGGGGCCCCAGCCGGAGACCTCCGGGGAGCCGGGCGCGGTCGTCCCGGTGTTCGCGGTCCGGCCGACGAAGGTCCTCGCGTTCGGCCGGGGCGAGAGGTTCAGCCAGACCCGCTTCCGGCCCTGACGTCCGACGAGATCATCCACCCGCGCAGGCTGCCACAATTGCGTCCCGCCGCCGGGGGCACCCCCGTACTCTGGACTCCGGCACTTGACCTTCCTGTTGCATTCCCTTTGCGCAGAGGAGAGTTGACTTGCGCAAGCACCGCCGCACCGGCAGACGCTGAAGGGTCAGGCAATGGAGATCGCACAAACGCTCGCGCTCATCGCGGCCGCCGTGACGACGGGGCTGGTCAGCGGGCTGTTCTACGGCTTCGCCATCTCCGTGATGCCGGCGCTGCGCGGGACGGGGGACCGCACGTTCATCGATGTGATGCAGCGGGTCAACGTGGCCATCCTCAACGGGTGGTTCGTGCTCGGCTACATCGGGGCCCTCGTGTTCACCGGGCTCGCGGTCGGGCTCCAGTTCGGCGGCGGGAACCGGGACGCGGTGGTGCCGACCGTCGCGGCACTCGTCTGCTACATCGCGTCGATGGGCGTCACCAGCCGCCTGAACATCCCGCTGAACAACGCGCTGGACGCGGCGGGCCCGGTGGACGGGATCGCCCGGCCCGAGGCGGTGCGGGCGGCGTTCGAGGGGGCCTGGGCGCGGGGGAACGTACTGCGGACGCTGCTGTGCACCGCTGCCACCGGGCTGCTGTGCTGGGCCCTCGTCCTCAACGGCGGCAGCTGAACGCGCGGGAGGGCGGGTACGGGCTCATGCCCGTACCCGCCCTCCCCGGAACGTCGGCTCAGCGGCCGGCGGACAGCAGCGCCTCCGCGCGGCCGTGCAGCTTGGCGGCGTACGCCGCACAGCCGAGGGCCGCCGTGTTGAGGAGCGTACGGAAGATGTTGACGGTCTCCCAGGTGCCCTTGAACTTGTCGACCAGGGAGAAGTCGTGGATCTTGGCCGGGTTGCCGAGGTCGGCGAGCTGGTTGTTGAGCGGGATCTCGACACCCATCGTCAGCATGAGGACGACGAGGTAGAGGACGGCGGCGAGACCGGCCCACAGGGCGATGGTCCTGCGTCCCCGGCGGAACTCCAGGAACGCGGCGAGACCCGCGGCGACGATGGCCCCCATGAAGACGAGCGCGAACAGGCCGTTGCCGTCGATCATCGCGTTGAACTGCTGCATCGCGGTCACGTAGGTGCGGTCGTCGGTCTTGGCCAGGCCGGGCATGACCGAGACGTCGAAGGCGAAGAACAGGCCGGCCATGAGCCCGAGCGTGATCACCGAGATCATGTGCAGCCAGCCCGCGGCCTTGTTCGGGCGGTCCTCCCGCGGCGGCACGGGCGCGGCTGGCTGACCCCACGGCTGCTGGTACGGCGCCTGCGCGCCGGTGGGGCCCTGCTGCTGCGGGTACTGATTGGGTGTCATCGGTACGTCCTCGCTCTTGTCCGGTTCGTAAGTAGGGTGCCGAGGCGCGCTGTTGACGAGGATAGAGGTGCTTTTGCTCCCGCCGCGGGCGCGGAGGCCGCCCTGGACAGGATCACGAGCGTTCCTCCAGCGAACGTCGAGCGATACTCGAACGGGCGTGCCCGGGTGCGACGGATCAGCGGATGCGCATCTGCGCCATCATGCCCATCGCGGAGTGGTCGAGCAGGTGGCAGTGGTAGACGTAGGTGCCCCGGTAGGAGTCGAAGGTCGCCTGGAGCTTGACGGTCTCACCGGGCAGCAGGCACACGGTGTCCTTCAGCCCCGCCTCCGCCCCGGTCGGCGACTTGCCGTTGCGTTCCAGGACGCGGAACTGCACCAGGTGCATGTGGAAGTTGTGCGGCACGTCGGTGTTGGTGTTGGTGACGGTCCAGACCTCACTGGCGCCGTACGGGATCTCGGTGTCGACGCGCGCCGGATCGTAGACGCGGCCGTTGATGGTGCCCTGCGGTTCACCGCCGACGACGGCGACGTTCAGGTCGAAGGAGCGCCGCCCGGTCACCGGCGGCAGCGGCGGCAGTGTACGCAGTACGGGCGGCACCCGGCTCGGGTCGGGGGCCTTGCGCACCACGTCGAAGCGCATGACCTTGCCCGTCCGGTCCGGATCGCCGGGGCCGAGGGTGTTCTCCAGGACCAGCCGGGTGCCGACCGGGTAGCGGGAGAAGTCGATGACGATGTCCGCGCGCTCGGCCGGTGACAGGAGCAGCGAGTCGGTGGTGAAGGGTCGCGGCAGCAGGCCGCCGTCGGAGCCGATCTGCGTGAAGGACGAGCCGTCGGCCAGGCGCAGCGCGAAGAACCGCAGGTTGGACGAGTTCAGCAGCCGGAAGCGGTACGCGCGGGCGGCGACCCGGAGATACGGGTACGGCTTGCCGTTCGCGAGGATCGTGGAGCGGCCCGCCGCGTCGTCCAGGACGTACAGCAGCTGCCCGTCGTCGCCGAAGTGGGCGTCGCGCAGCGCCACGGTGACGTCGTAGCGCCCGGCCGGCAGCGGCAGCGCCTCCTCCACGTCGTCGGTGAGCAGATAGCTGCCCGACAGGCCCCGGTAGCAGTTCTCGGACTCCGAGTGGTGGGCGTGGTCATGGTACCAGAGCGAGGCGTGCGGCTGCTGATTCGGGTACGTGTAGGTGCGGCTCGTCCCGGAGGCGAAGGTGTGCATCGGGTCGCCGTCGCTGGCGACGGGCACCGAGGCGCCGTGCAGGTGCACCGAGGTGTCCACGCCGAGCTGGTTGTGCTGGCGCATCACCACGGGGCGCCCGGAGCGGGCCCGGACGATGCCGCCGGGGAAGTGCCCGTCGTAGGTGAGGACGTCGGTGCTCAGGCCCGGCAGGATCTCGGCGCGGGTGCGGCGCATCGTGATGTCGTAGACGTCGGCGCCGCCGCGCGTCGCGCCGGGGGTGAGCACCGGCAGCAGGGGCAGCGGCACCTGGAACGGCTGGACGGCGGGGCCGACGGGGACGGCCTGGCCGGCCGCGGCGGCGTCCTCGCGCGGGGCGGCGCCCGCCGTCATCAGCGGGGTGAAGGCCGCGCCGGTGAACAGCCCGGCGCCGGTGACGCTCAGGGCGGTCATCAGAGTGCGTCTGGTCACCATCACGGAACTCCTGCTGCTTGATTCGGCGGACGCGCCGAGTGCAGCAAGGACGGCTCGCACGCGTCTCGGGGGCTGCTAGGGCGGGCACGAAGCTGGCCACTTTGTCGCGATATGTACAGGTACGCCGCTTGAGAACGGGTCCAGACCGGGGCCAGATCCGCCAGGGAATCGCTTGCGGTCGGCTTGCGCTGCGCTCCGTATACCTGAGCCGTCCGCTGCCCCACGCCCCTGCCCACCTCCCCCCACCGGAAGGCCGACCGTGGATCTTCGTTACTGGCTGCCGCGTGCCGTAGACGTGGCCGAACACTGGGGAGAGCGCTTCGGCCCGTACCGGGAGCACCCGTCGCACCTGGTCGGGGACGAGGAGTTCGGTGCCGCGTTCGCCGCGTTCTCGAAGCGGCTGGACGACAACTATCCGTTCTTCCATCCGAGCTACGCGGGGCAGATGGTCAAGCCGCCCCATCCCGCGGCGGTCGTCGGCTACGTCACGGCGATGCTGTTCAACCCGAACAACCACGCCGCCGAGGGCGGTCCGGCCACCACCGAGATGGAACGCGAGTGCGTGGAACTGCTCGCCGGGATGTTCGGCTTCCGGGGCTCGCACCTGGGCCATCTGACGACGAGCGGGACCATGGCCAACCTGGAGGCGCTGTACGTGGCGCGCCAGACGCATCCCGGACGCGGCATCGCGTACAGCGCCGAATGCCACTACACGCATGCCCGCATGTGCGGGGTGCTCGGCGTCGAGGGCCACCGGGTGCCCGCCGACGGCCTGGGCCGCATCGACCTGGACGCCCTGGAACGGCTGCTCGCGGCCGGCCGGGTCGGCACCGTGGTGGTGACCACGGGGACGACGGGGCTGGGGGCGGTCGACCCGGTGCACGAGGTGGTGCCGCTGGCCCGGCGTTACGGCGTACGGGTGCATGTGGACGCCGCCTACGGCGGGTTCTACGCGCTCCTCGGGCGCTCGGACCGGCCCGAGGGCATCGACGTACGCCCCTGGCGGGCGATCGCGGACTGCGACTCGGTCGTCGTGGACCCGCACAAGCACGGCCTTCAGCCCTACGGGTGCGGGGCGGTGCTGTTCAACGACGACGCCGCCCGCAACCACCTCGCGCACGACTCGCCGTACACCTACTTCACCGAGGCCGCACTGCACCTGGGCGAGATCAGCCTGGAGTGCTCGCGGGCCGGGGCGGCGGCCGCCGCGCTCTGGCTGACGCTGCACCTGCTGCCGCTGACCCGGGACGGCTTCGGCGAGATCCTGGCCGGCAGCCGCCGCGCGGCCGTCGGATGGGCGGAGCGCATCGAGGCGTCCGAGGAGCTGGAGACGTACCAGGCACCCCAGCTGGACATCGTCAGCTACTTCCCCTCGGCCCGGCCGCTGACGCTGTCCGCCGTCGACGCCGCGTCCGGCCGGCTGCTCACGGACGGCATGCACGCGGAACGGGACCCCGTGTTCCTCAGCGTGCTGCGGACCGACGCGGCGGACTTCGCGCGGCGCAGACCCGATGTGGTGGCCGACGCCGCCACGGCCCGGGTGATGCGCAGCGTCCTGATCAAACCGGAAGCCGAACTCCACCTGGACCAGCTGCACACCCGGGTGGAAGAGCTCGCCGTCACCGGGCGCGTCCGACCGCCGCACCCGGCACACCCCTCATCGAACGGGAGGAGAACTTCGTGACCCACCTGTCCACGTTCCCGCCGCCGCCCTTGCCGACAGCACCCCGGCCGGCCCTGCGGCGCGCCCGACGCGACGAAACCGGCCCCCTCGCGGCGCTGCTGGCGGACGCGTTCCACGACGACCCGCTCACCCGCTGGATCACCCCGGACCCGGAGCGCAGGGCGCGGGTGCTGCCCGGCCTGTTCGAGGTGTTCCTCGACATGTCGTTCGCGTACGACGCGGTGACCTGCACCCCGGACCTGGACGCCGTGCTGCTGTGGACGCCGCCGGGCGCCCAGGCCGGGCTGGAGGCGCGGGGCGAGGAGTTCGCCGTGCGCTTCGAGGACGTCCTCGGTGTGCGCGAGGCCGCCTCGCTGGCGCTGATCGCCGAGCTCCAGGCGTCCCGGCACCCGGCCCGGCCGCATTACTACGCGTCGTTCGGCGCGGTGCGCGGCGGCGCGCGCGGCCGGGGGCTGCTCGGCGCCCTCGTCGCCGACGTGCTGCGGGAGGCCGACGCGGCGGGCTGCGCGGCCTACGCGGAGGCCAGCTCGCCCGGCGGCGAGGCATCGGCGCGGGGCCAGGGCTTCGTGCGGCTGGGCGAGGACATCGTGCTGCCGGACGGCGGACCACGCCTCCGGCCGCTGTGGCGGGAGCCGCGATGAGGGGCGACAGCCGGCTGCAGATCTACACGCCGGGTCAGGTGGACCGCGGTCTCGTGCCGGCCGGACAGCTCGGGCCGCTGCGCGCGGTGCTGGAGTGGAGCCGGACCTTCCTGGTGTCGAGCCATCCCGAGCTGGGCCGCAGCGGCCCGGTGTGCCCGTACACCCAGCCCTCGCTGCGCGCCGGCCGGTTCCTGCTCGCCGTGCCCGCCGAGAGCACCCCGGCCGCGCTGCCCGGTGCCGTGGAGGCGCTGCGCACCTGGTACGAACGGCTGGCGTCGGAGCTCCCGGAGGACGAGCGGGAACTCCTCACCGTACTGATGGTGCTCCCGGAGCTCGACCACGCGGACCCGGCGGGCCTGGACCTGTTGCAGGCGGACGCGAAGGACGACTTCGTGGCCGAGGGGCTGATGATCGGCCAGTTCCATCCGCTGTGCGCCGAACCGGGGCTGTGGAACGAGGACTTCACGCCGCTGCGCTCACCGGTGCCACTGCTCGCGGTGCGCCGGCTGCTGGTCTTCGACCTGCCGTTCCTGGTCGGCGCGGACCGGCACATCGACCACTATCTGCGCCGGTTCGCCCCCGACATCCCGGCGCGGGTGCGCGACCAGCTGGTCAACCGCGTCGTGTCCTGAGGGCGGACAGAACGAAGGGGGCTCCGTGGCCACGGAGCCCCCTTCACGCGGTGCGGACACTCACGACGGATGGAGGGCCGGCTGTACGGTGCGGCGCCGGCTGCTCTCCAGCGTACGCAGCCACTCGCCGGGGTCGCCGCTGCGCAGCAGGGCGGTGCCGACGAGGAGGCCCTTGTAGCCGGCGTCGAGCAGCCGGGCCGCCGTCTGCGGGCTGTCGATGGCGCTGGCGCTCACCGGGCAGGGGGTGCCGCTCGCGCGCAGGGCGGGCAGCAGCTCGAAGCTGCGGGACAGGTCGCCCCGGTCGCGCTCCCGGGTCTTGATGTCCTTGTTGTTGACGGCGATGACGCACTCGTCGGCGTGCGGCACGGCCTCGATCTCGGCCTCGGTGGTGGCTTCGACGAACGGGGTCAGGCCCGCACTGAGCGCCGCGACGGTGAGATTGCGCAGCGCGGACGCGGACAGCAGTCCGGCGGTGAGCAGGACGGCCGAGGCGCCGAGCTCCCGCGCGGTCTCCAGCTGGTCCTTGCGGGTGATGAAGTCCTTCTGGAGCAGGGGGAGTTCGGTCAGCCGGGCGACATCGCGGAGCAGTTCGCGGGTGCCGCCGAACCAGCGTCCCGTTACGACCGAGATGCAGGGCGCCCCGGCCTTCTCGTAGGCGGTGACGATCTCTGCGGGGGTGTGGCCGGAGATGAGGTCGAAGCCGAACGCGTCGCGCCGCTTGACCTCCATCACCAGGGGCTGCGGGGCCGACAGCAGGGACTCGATGAAGGGAAGGCTCATGGCTGCTCCGTAGGCCGTGTGGTCGGGGTGTCCGTGGCGGAAGGAGTGCGGGGGTCCGGGTGGCCCGGCCCGGTGTCCCAGGCGTGGGCCAGTCCGGCCACCTCGGGTGTGCCGAAGCGGCCGTCGCCGCCGCGGGCCGCGGTGTCGACGTCGATGCCGCGCAGCCGGGGGTGGCGCAGGACCCGTTCGTACGCGGACCGGTTGGTCCGGTCGAGTCCGCCGGCGAGCCAGAACGGCAGGGTGAACCGTTCGGCCAGCCGGAGGACGGTGTCCTCGTCCAGGCGCTGCCCCGTGGAGCCGACGCGGCCGTCGGCGGTGGTGGCGTCGATGAGGAAGAGGTCGGTGCCGGCCCGCTCGTACGCCCCGATCAGGGGGCGTTCCGGGCAGGTGCCGTCCGCGACGTGCAGCACCTTGACGATGACGGCGTCGGGCAGCGCCGTACGCAGGGCGCGGACGGTGGCGGGCGGCTGGTAGGCGTGGAGCTGGACGATGCGGATGCCGGTGCGGCGCAGGACGCCCGCGACCGCGTCCGGGTCACCGAGGAAGGTGACCAGGACGGGGTGCAGGGCGCCGGTGGCGCGGACGGCCGCCGCGAGGGCGGCCACCTCGTGCTCGGGCAGGTCCGCGGGGCCGCCGGGGACGCCGTGCCACAGGCCGACGAGTCCGGCCCCGGCGCCGGCCAGCACCTCGATGTCGCGGGTGCTGGTGGCGCCGCAGACCTTGAGGGTGCGCGGTGGGGACAGGGTGGTCATCGGCCCAGGCCCAGCTTGGACGCGATGCGGTTGTACTGGATCTCGTTGCTGCCCGAGTAGATCGTGCCGCCCACGGCGTTGCGGACGTCGATCTCCAGCCCGTACTCGCTCATGTAGCCGTGGCCGCCGAAGACCTGGACGGCGGTGAGCGAGCCGGCGAGGTTGGCCTCGCTGGTGATCAGCTTGGCGATGGCCAGGTCCTCGGTGACGTCCTGCCCCTCCTCCAGCCGCTCGGCGGTGTCGTACAGCCACTTCCGGGCCGACTCCATGCCGATCTTGGCGTCCACGATCTTGTTGGCGACGGACTGGTAGGAGCCGATGGTTTTGCCGAAGGACCGGCGGGTGCGGGCGTACTCGACGCAGCGGTCGAACCGGTGCTGCATCTCCCCCACGTTCACGATGAACGAGAGCAGGATCTCCCGCTTCATCACGTGATCGAGGACGATGAAGCCGCCGCCCACCCGGCCGAGGACCCGGTCGCGCGGGATGCGGCAGTCGTCGAAGTACAGCTCGCTCAGCGGAGAGGTGCGCAGGCCCATCTTCTTGACGGGCTTGCCGACGGTCAGGCCCGGGGTGTCCCGGTCCACGAGGAACGCGGTCACACCCAGGGCCCCGCCGTCGGGGTGGGTGCGCGCGTACACGATGAACACGTCGGCGACGGGGCCGTTGCTGACGAAGCACTTGCTTCCGTTCAGCACGAAGTCGTCGCCGTCGCGTTCGGCGCGCGTGGTCATCGCCATCGCGTCGCTGCCGGACTCCGACTCGGTGATCGCATGGGCGCCGATCGCCTCGCCGGAGCTGATCCGGGGAAGGTATTCCGCCTTCTGCGCGGGCGTGCCGAACCGCATGAGGGGGACGCCCGTGCTGGCGAGCGTGGTGGTGACGCAGAAGTTCAGACCCGCGTCACGGCAGTGCTCGCCGAGCCCTTCCAGGACGTACATGGTGGTGAGGAGGGACTGGCCCAGGCCGCCGTGCTCCTCGGCGAAGGGCAGGGCGAGGATGCCGGCCCGGCGCACCAGTTTCCACTTCTCCCAGGAGAACTCCGCTCGTTCGTCCTGGGCGATGTGGTCGGCGCTGAGTGCCTCGCCCCACCGGACCAGGCCGGCCCGGAGGTCGGCCTGGTCGGTGTTCCAGCGGATCACGGGGCCCCCTTTCAGAGGTGCTGGTGCACGGTGCGGTCAGTAGGCGGAAGAGTTGTGCGCGTCGAGGCTGTGCACCTCGTCGCCCTGGAGCGCCGGGGTGAAGACGCAGACGAGCCTCAGGTCCTCGTGCGGCGAGGCGACGAGGAAGTGCGCGTCGTGCTCGTCGAGGGAGTACAGCCGGCCCGGCGTGATGGGGTGCACGGTGCCGTCGAGCTCGACGACCTCGCCGGAGCCCTCGATGCAGTAGCAGGACTCCAGGTGGTTGCGGTACTCCAGGCGGGACTTGGTGCCGGCTCTCACCGTGGTGTCGGTGATCGAGTAGCCGACGCCGTCGGATTCGGTGAGGAAACGACGGCTGAGCCCGTTGCCCCAGTCGACGCTCTTGACGGTCTCCAGGTCACGGATGATCATGGTCAACTCCTTGTTCGGATAGGGGTATTGGCCGTGCTGTTCTCGTCCGGTCCGGGCTGGAGCGACCGGACGAAGTCGCGCAGTGCCGTGGTGACGGAGCCCTCTTCGTTGAGGGCCTGCTCCACGCGCGCCACGCCCGCGGAGCCGACGATCGCTGCGTCGGCGCCGCTCGCGGCGACCGCCGCGACGTGGCTGCGCGTACTGACCCCGAAGCCGACGGCGATCGGGGAGTTCGTGTGGGCCCGCAGCCCGGCGACGACCGGGGCGAGCGCGGCGTGCCCGGCGGGCGGCGCGGTGCCGCTGCGGCCGTAGTGCGCCACCAGGTAGACGTACGCGGAGGACTCGCGGGCCGCCCGGGCCCGGGTCTCCTCGGGGCTGGTCGGGTAGCAGGTGGTGACGACGGCGGTGCCGGCCGCCTCGGTCGCCTCCCGGTAGGCGTCCCGCAGCCGGGGCGGCAGGCCGTGCACCAGGAGCCCGTCGGCGCCGGACGCGGTGACGTCCTTGACGGCAGCGCCGAGGTCGCGGCGCTTGAGGGAGTGGCTCCAGTCGGCGAGCAGCGCGATCCGCAGCCCCCGCAGCCCCGGCCGGACCCGGGCGACGAAGCCGAGGACGTCGTCCAGGCCGGTGCCCCGGTCCAGGGCGCGGCGGGCGGAGCGGCGGACGACCGGCCCGTCGGTGAAGGAGTCCGGGAAGGGCACCGCCAGTTCGAGGCAGTCGACGCCCTCCTCGTCCAGCATGTGCACGACCTCGGCGAGCTCGTCCAGGGACGGGTCGCCCGCGTTGAGGAACAGCGTGAGCCCGGGCCGGCCGGGTCCGCGCCCGGTGAAGAAGTCAGCCATGGCGGACCGCCCCCGCCGTCGCCGCGGTCCGCCGGGAGCGCAGCCGCTCGACCAGGGCCACGGCGGCCCCGCTGGTGACGGCGTCGTCCGTGGCGTCGAGCGCGTCGCGCCAGGTGGTGTGATGGCCGGCCGCGAGGGCGAGCGCGGCGGCGTTGAGGCGGACCGTGCCGGTGGCCGCCGGATGGGCGCGCCCGGCGAGCACGGCCAGGAAGTGGTCGATGGCCGCGTCCTTGGGCGCGGGGGCCAGCGCCTCGAAGCCGCCGTCGGCCGGGATCAGCGCGCCGGGCTCCAGGACCTGGTCCTCGCCCCGCGCGATGTGGAGGGTGTTGCGGGCGAAGCCGAGAAGTTCGTCGGCGCCCCGGTCGTTGCTGGTGAGCCACACCGTGCGGCCGGTGATCGTGGCGGCGAGGCGGCGCAGGTCGTCCAGGGGCATGGTGTGCGAGACACCGGTGACCTGGGCGGTGACCGGCAGATCGGCGAGGAGCGGGCCGAGGGCGTTGAGGAACCGCCCGAACGGCTTCATGCTCACGGGCGCGATCAGCCGGGCGAGCCGGGCGAGCTCGACCGGGTAGACGAACGGCCCGGTGAAGGCGATCCCGTCCCGCTCCAGGTGCTCCTCGGTCTGCTCGTACGAGGAGGTCAGGCGTACCCCGAGGCGTTCGAGGAGGTCGACGGAGCCGAGGCTGGAGGTGTAGGCCCGGGAGCCGGACTTGACGACACGCACGCCGGCGGCGGCCGCGACGAAGGCCGCCGCGGTGGAGACGTTGAAGGTGGCGGGCCCGCCTCCGGTGCCCACGACGTTGACGGTCGCGGGCCAGGCGGTCCCGGGGCGCGCGGGGCGCCGTTCCAGGAGTGTGCCGTGCAGGGCGGCAAGCGTCGCGGGGTCGGGGAGCCGGGTGGTCAGCGAGGCCAGCAGGGCGACGGCCTGCTCCCTGGGGAGCGTGCCGTCGCCGAGCCGGTCCCACAGAGACCGCCAGGTCTCGTGCTCGGCCACCGTGCGCCGCGCCAGCAGGCCGGTGAGCGCGTCGTGCATGGTTAGCGGTTCACCTCCTGGCGGGCGCCGGCGACGAACGTGTCGATGGCGGTGACGCTGCGGAAGTTGTTGGGGTCGAGGTCCGTGTCGTCCACGGCGAGCCCGAAGCGCTCCTCCACCCAGGCGATGAGCTTGAGCAGGCCGAGCGAGTCGATGGCTCCGCTCGACAGCAGGTCCTGGTCGTCGGCGAGTTCGTCCTGCGCGAGGTCCGGCAGGAACTCCTCGATCAGGAACTGCTTGATGGTGGCCGTGTTGCTCATGACGTCCTTCCTTCTACTGTGGTCAGCCGGCGGGAGTGGTCCGGCGCCTGGGACGGTCCGCGCAGCCGGTCGAGCGCGGTGCGGTCGACCTTTCCGGTGGGGGTCTTGGGCAGCGGTTCGTCGGTGATCCGCAGGACGCCGGGGACGGCGGCCCTGGGCAGGGCGCGGGCGCAGTGTTCCTTCAGGAGCAGGCTGTTGAGGCCGCTGCCGGGTGCGCGCCGCACCCCGGCGACGAGCCGTTTGCCGGTGAGCGGGTCGGGCTGCGCGGCGACCCCGGCCTCCAGGACGGCGGGGTGGCTCAGCAGCACCTGCTCGATCTCGGCGGTGTTGACGGCGACGCCGCGCACCTTGACCTGGAAGTCGCTGCGTCCGGTCAGGTACAGCAGCCCGTCGACGTCGCGCCGTACGAGGTCGCCGGTGCGGAACCAGGTGCCGTCGTCGTGGCCGAGCGGGTGGCCGGTGAACCGGCCCTGGCTGCGGGCCGGGTCGAGGTAGCCGGCGGTCTGGAAGGGCGTACTGACGTGCAGCTCGCCGGCTCCGGGGCCGGTGACCTCCCGGCCGTCGGCGTCCAGGACGAGCACCGAGACCCCGGGGAGCGGGGTGCCGATGGGCAGCGGGCCGAAGACGGTGGCCGCGGTGTCGACGTCGTACGTGAAGCTGTCGTTGGTCTCGGTGCAGCCGTAGATGTTGGTGAGGCGGGCGGCGGGCAGCACCTCGCGCAGCTCGGCCAGGGTGCGTTCCGGCAGGACGTCGCCGGTGAAGGCGGCCCGGCGCACCGAAGGCAGCAGCACGCCGGCCCGGCGGGCGGCGTCCAGCACGAGCCGGTAGAACATCGGCACGGCCTGGACGATCTCCACGTCGTGCCGGAGCAGCAGGTCGAGCAGGTGGCGCCCGTCGACGGCCTTGTCCGGGTCCACGAGGACGACCCGCCCGCCGTGCGCGAGGGTCGTCCACACGTCGAGGAAGCACAGGTCGAAGTTGAGCGGCGCGTAGTTGAGGACGGTGGTCCCCGGCGCGACGGCGAAGGCGGGCCCGGCCCAGGTGACGAACCGGTCCACGGCCCGCTCGTCCAGCGGGACGGTCTTGGGCAGCCCGGTGGAACCGGACGTGGTGAGCATGAAGGCGGTACGGGGAGGCACCGGGTACGCCGCCGAGCGGGCCGGGACCCGCACCCCGCTCGGTCCGCCGCCCGGGGTCAGCACGTGCCGGCAGCCGGCCTGGGCGAACAGCTGGGTCAGCAGCTGCTCGCCGAGGTGCGGGGAGGGCAGCAGGAACGGGCGGTGGGCGAGCAGGCAGCCGAGGACGAGCGCGAGGGCGGCGGGCGACTTCTCGGCGAGGATGCCGACGGGTTCGCCGGCCGGCAGCCCGAGCAGGGCGAGGCGCTCGCGTTCGCGGCCGGCGCTCTCGTACAGCTCGCGGTAGCTGGTCTCCTCGCCGTGCCAGACCAGGGCGGGCGCGTCGGGGCGCTCGCGGACCTGGGTGAGGAAGCCGGGGAGCAGTCCGGTGGTGGCGCTCCGGCCGGTCATGGCCGCCGTCCCGCCAGCCGGGCCCAGCCGCTCTTCACGGCGATGCCGGAGGGGGTGCGGCAGGTGAAGCGGACCAGGGTGCGGTCGGCGTCCGGGGCCAGTTCGATCCGCAGCGGCACGTCCGGGACCACGGGGGCGGAGAACCGCCCGCTGACGGCGAGGACGCGGGTGACGTCGCCGTCCGCGTACCGGTCGGCGATCTCCTCGACGGCCAGGGCGAGCACGCTCATCCCGTGCGCGATGACGCTGGGGAAACCGGCGTCCTGGGCGGCCCGGTCGTCCAGGTGGATCGGGTTGAGGTCGCCGGAGGCGTGGGCGTAGCCGCGGATCCAGGCGGGGGTGAGCCGGTGCTCGGCGGCGGCCGGCTCACCGGCTCCGCCGGACGGGGCGGGCGCGGCCGGTGCCGGGATCTGGCCGAAGGGCTCGATGGCGGCGGCGCCCACCAGCAGGGCGCTGGTGAGGAGTTCGGCGCGCGGGGTGCCGTCCTCGCCGGTGAGGCGGGCCCGGACGGCGACGCGGGTGCCCTTCGGTTCGCGGCGGGCGCCGGCCACGTCGAGGCCGACGGTGATCCGCTCGCCGGGCAGCAGGGGCTGCTCGATCCGGATGTCCTGGCCGAGATGGACGACGGAGACGGGCTCGGGCTCGGCCGCCGCCAGGTCGCGTACGGTCGCGTCGGCGAGGGTGTGCGCGAGGACGAAGGCGTGCACCGGCGAGGCGCCGGGCTCCCCGGCCGCGGGCAGGTCCGCGCGGACGGCGGCCCGGAAGGCGGCCACCTCGTCGGCGGTGAGGGTGCGGATCGCGGTGCGGGGCTGGGCGGTGGTCTGGGCGGTGGTCTGGGCGGTGGTCTGGGCGGTGGTCGTCATACCGGCGCCACCACCATGCTCGCGTTGTGGCCGCCGAAGCCGAAGGAGTTCGACAGCGCGGGCCCCAGGGCGACGGGCCGTGGACTGGTGTGCACCACGTCGATCTCCATTCCTGGCTCCAGGTGTGCGTGGTTGGCGGTGGGCGGCACCTCTTGGGCGCGCATGGCCTGGACGGCGGCGATGATCTCGACGGCACCGGCCGCTCCGATGAGGTGGCCGATGACGCCCTTGGACGCGGTGACGGGCGGACCGTCGGAGCCGAAGACCTTGGTGAGGGCCGTGGCCTCGGCGCGGTCGTTGTGCGGGGTCGAGGTGCCGTGCGCGTTGATGTGCGTGATCTCGTCGGGGGCGAGCCCGGCGGCGGTGAGCGCGCCGGTCATCGCGGCGACCGCGCCGGCCCCGTCGGCCAGCGGCATCGACAGGTGGTACGCGTCCGAGGTGGCCGCGTACCCGGCGATCCGGGCGTAGGTGCGGGCGCCCCGGGCCAGCGCGTCGTCCAGGCGTTCCAGGACGACGAAGCCGGCCCCCTCCCCCATGACGAACCCGTCGCGGTCCCGGTCGAAGGGGCGGGAGGCGTGCGCCGGGTCGTCGTTGCGCCCGGAGACCGCGTTCAGGTTGCCGAAGGCGGCGAGGGTGACCGGGGTCAGGGTGGACTCGCAGCCGCCCGCGATGGCCACGTCGGCCTGGCCCGATGCGAGCAGCGCGGTGGCGTGCCCGATGGCGTCGACGCCGCTGGCGCAGGTGGTGGCGATGGTGGTCGCGGGGCCGGTCCAGCCGAGGCGCATGGCGATCTGGGCGGCGGCCGCGTTCGGCATGGTCAGCAGCGGCATCAGCGGGTTGACCCGGTGCGGGCCCGCCTCGCTGTAGTGCGCGGACTCACGGTCGCTGGTGGCGCGGCCGCCCACCGCGTTGCCGACGACGATGGCGGTGCGCCCGGGCTCGGGGACCGGGGCGCCGGCGTCGCGGTGGGCGGCAAGGGCGGCCGTGGTGCCGTACAGCGCGAAGGGGTCCATGCGCCGCGCGTCCTTGGCGGACACGAGGGCGTCGGGGCCCTGCGTGTCGAGTCCGCTGACCCGGCAGCCGATCCGGACCCGGTGGCGGGACAGGTCCAGGTGGTCGAGCGGGGCGGCGGTGGATCGGCCGGCGCGGAGCGCGGCCCACAGGGCGTCGGGGGTGCACCCCGCCGGGGTGACCACACCGATCCCGGTGATCACCACCGGGGTGCGGTGGGAGGCTGCGGCTGTCATCTTCGGTCTCGTCTCCGTCCGGTGTCCCGGGGCCTTGACCGGCTGGTCAGGCCGGGATGATGCCGCACTCGCGGGCGGACTTGATGAACGCGTCGGCGGCGAAGTCGATGTCCTCGGGCGTGTGCCGCGCGGTCACCGCGATCCGCAGCCTGGCCAGGTCGTTGGGGACGGCCGGGGTGACCACGGGGATGCCGATGACGCCGTTGCGGCGGCAGGCGGTGGCCAGGTCGTACGCCTTCTCGTCGGAGCCGGCGATCAGCGGCAGCACCGCGGTCTCGCTGTCCTGCGTACGCAGCCCCTGGGCGTTGACCAGGGCGCGCAGGCGGGCGGACTCGCGCTGGATGTGGGTGACCCGCTCCGGCTCCCGCTGAAGGATGCGCAGGCTCTCCAGGGCGGCGGCGGCCTGGGCCGGGGCGAGGGCGGCGGAGAAGAGGAACGGCCGGGCGGCGTAGCGCAGGTGGCCGATCAGCTCGGCGGGTCCGGTGACCCAGCCGCCCATGGACGGGATGCCCTTGGACAGGGTGCCGAGCTTGATGTCGGCCTTCACCCGGTGGTCGAAGTGCTCCTCGATGCCGTGGCCGGTGGCGCCGATGACGCCGAGCGCGTGGGCCTCGTCCACCATGAGCAGCGCGTTGTGCTCGTCGCACACCTTGCGGAGCTCGGGCAGCGGGGCGACGTCGCCGTCCATGGAGTAGACGCTGTCGACGATGACGAGCCGCACCCCGTCGGGCGAGGCGGCGGCCAGGCGCCGGTCGAGGTGGTCGACGTCGTTGTGCCGGAACCGGGTGACGGTGGCGCCGGAGAGCCGGCAGCCGTCCACGATGGAGGCGTGGTCGTACTTGTCGATGAAGACGGTGTCGCCGGCGCCGACGAGACCGCCGACGGTGCCCACGTTCGCCGCGTAGCCCGAGCTGAAGACCATGGACGCCTCACGGTCCGCGAAGCTGGCGACCTCGGCCTCCAGCTCCTCGTGCAGCGGGATCGTCCCGGCCAGGGCACGCACGCCGTGGTTGCCGCTGCCGTACAGGTCGACGGCGGCCTTGGCGGCGGCGACGACGCGTTCGTCGCCGCCCAGACCCAGATAGCTGTAGCCGGACATCATCAGCAGCCGTTGTCCGTCGAGATCGGCGTAGGCGCTGTCCCGCTCGACCGTGTAGGAGACGAAACTGTTGCGGCGCTCCGGCTCCGACTCCAGTGCCGCCACGCGCCTGTTCGTGGCGGCCAGCTTCGGCGCCAGCCGTTCCCAGCCTCCGGTTGCGTTCACGTGGGTCTCCTCAGACTGATTCAGTCGGCCGGCGAACGGCCTATTCATGACAGGATTTCTACGCCGCGCTCCGCAACGCGGCCGCAACAAGGAAGCCGGAGCCCTTCTCGAATTACGCTCGAAGCCGCTCGGGATTCACTAGAAATCCCCTGGTGAATGCATGGAGAAGGGCGGAAACATGGACCCTCGATTCAGCGGAACTTGGGCTTCCACTCATTCCCCCCGGTATGTTCCCGGGCTCAATTGACACGGCCTGAACGCCCCTGCGAGGGTCACGACGACATCACGGGGAATGGCGAGAACTGAACGGCGCAAAGAGAAAGCAACGGCGCCGTGTTCCCCGCTCGGTTTCCTGATCTGCCGCAGGGGGAGTGTCGACGTGTTGATCCGGCTCGTAGGACTTGTCAGCATCGAGCACGAGGCGGAACCGCCCCGGCACCTGTCGAGCGCACAGGCCCAAATCGCCTTCGCCCGGCTCGTCCTGGAGCGCTCCGCGGGCACCAGCCGCGACCAGCTCGCGGACACGCTGTGGCCACAGGGTCTGCCCGACACCTGGGCGTCCGCGCTGCGCAGCGTCGTCAGCCGGGTGCGGTCCTTCGTCACCAGCGCGCACCAGAAGCCCGGCGAGACTCCGCTGGTCGCCCAGAGCGGGCGCTACCTGCTCCAGCTGCCGAGCGACGCGCTGACCGATGTGGAGACGGCCGAGGCGTCGGTCTCCGAGGCCCGGCAGGCGTGCCGGGAGGGCGCGCACGCGGTGGCCCTGCAACTGGCCTCCGGCGCGGTCGCCAATCTGCGCGGCGCGTTCCTGCCCGCCCACGAGGGCGAGTGGGTGAACACCACCCGCGAGCGCATCGAGGCGGTACGCCTGAGCGCCCTGGAGCTGTCCAGCGCCTCGGCCGCCGCCCTCGGCAACAGCCACCACGCCCTGCGGTACGCCGACGAGGCGGTGCGCAGGGCGCCGTTCCGGGAGAGCGCGCACCGCTGCCGGATGACGGCGCACGCCGCCGCCGGCAACCGGGCCGACGCGCTGCGCGTCTACCAGCAGCTGCGCGAACTCCTGTCGGACGAGCTCGGCATCGAGCCCGCCCCGTCCACCCAGACGCTCTATCTGGGCCTGCTCCGCGAGCCCGACCCGGCCCGCGAGGCGGCCCGTGCGGTGGCCCCGTACGGCGGCCCGGCGAGCATCGACCCGCTCCTGATGCGCGCGTACGAGCCCCTGCTCCCGCCGGCCGCGTAGACCCTGCCCGGACAGGGAAACGTCCGCGGAATGCTCCTGCGAAATCCGGTTCGCAGGAGCATTCCGCGGACGTTTCGTGCGGAATTTTTTCCGGGGGGCTTTCCTCGGAAAGCCCCCCGGGGCGGATATCAGGTGATGGTGACGCCGCTGTCGATGCTGATGACCTGGCCGGTCATACAGTCCTGGTCGAGGAAGAGGGCGGAGCTGCGCGCGACCTCTTCCACCGTCACGAAACGGGGCACCGGCGCCTTCTTCTCCATCGATTCCACCACGTGGTCGGGGAGGGTCTGCGTCATGCCCGTGATCATGAATCCGGGCGAGAGCGCGTTGACCGTGACGCCCCGCCGCCCGCACTCGGCGGCCAGCGTCCGGGTGAAGCCGATCAGGCCGGCCTTGGACGCGGAGTACGCCGTCTGCCCGGCCGTCGCGATCAGACCCGACGGCGAGACCACGTTGATCACCCGGCCCCACCGGCTGCGCAGCATGTGCGGGACGCACACCCGGGCCGTGTGGAAGGAGCCGATGAGGTTGGTCTGGATCACCGCCGCCCAGTCCTCGGGCTTCTGCATCGCCATGACCTGGTCACGGCGGATCGCGCCGTTGTTGACGAGGACGTCGACCGGGCCCAGTCGCTCGGCGATCTGCGCGTGCATCGCCGTGACGGCCTCGTACGAGCCGACGTCGCCGGTCACCAGGACGGAGTCGTTGGTGAGCTTCTCCTGTACCGCGAGCGCGGCGTCCTTCGCGCTGTTGTAGTGGACGGCCACCTTGCAGCCGAGGGCGTCCAGTTCGATCGCCAGCGCCTGGCCGAGCCCGCCGGAGGCGCCCGTCACCAGGGCGACGGGGTGCTCGGGCCGGATGCCGGCGGGCTTCTGCGTACTCATCGTGTCCCTCCGCGCCATTCGAGGAGCATGGAGCCCCAGGTCATGCCTGCGCCGAAGCCGGCCAACAGGACCAGGTCGCCGTTCTCGATGCGGCCCTCGTCCAGCGCCTCGGCCAGCGCGATCGGGATGGACGCGGACGCCGTGTTCCCGTACTTGTGCAGGTTCGCGACCAGGGCCTCGGGCCGCAGCCCGGTGTGGCTGAGGATCGAGTTGATGATGCGGATGTTGGCCTGGTGCGGGATGACGTGGCGTACGTCGGCCGCCTCGACCTTGGCGGTCTTCAGCGTCTCCCGGACCGTACGGACCGTGTACCGCACGGCGTTCAGATAGATCTCGTTCCCGTTGATCTGCGCGTAGTGCAGACCCTGGCGCACCGTTTCCTCGGTGGTCGGCATACGGCTGCCGCCCGCGAGGACCTTGAGGCTGCCGGTGCAGCTGCCGTCCGCGCCCAGATTCCAGGCCAGGACGTTGCTGTCGGCCGCGGGGACGAGCACGACGGCTCCCGCGCCGTCCCCGACCAGGATCGACAGGTCCCGGTCGGCGGGGTTCGCGGTCAGCGTGTGGGTGTCGGAGCCGATGAGCAGGATCGGCCGCGGGTCGATCGCGATGAGGGCCATCGCGGAGACGAGCCCGTAGACGAAGCCCGCGCACTCGGAGTTGACGTCGTGCGCGCTGCCGGCGATGCCCAGTTCGTGGTGGACGAACGCGGACGTCGCCGGCGAGGGCTGCTCGGGCGTGGCGGTGGCGACGATCAGATGAGCGATGTCGCCGCCGCTCAGGCCCGCTTTGGCGAGGGCGCGCCGGCCGGCCTCGACGGCCAGCGAGGCAGTCGTCTGGCCGGGCCCGACGGCGCGCCGTTCACTGATCCCGCACCGGCTGGTGATCCAGTGCTCGTCCACGCCGAAGCGCTCGGCGAGCTCCGCACTGGTGACCACCTTTTCGGGGACGGATATGCCCCATCCGGTGATGTCGAAGCCGTTCATGCGCGCCCGCTCAGGCCTGCGCCGGCACGAGCGCCAGGATGCGGTCGTAGACGTGGCGCAGCGTCGTGGTGTCGTCCAGGTCGGCGAAGAGCGACTCGTCGGCCGGGATGTCCGGGTAGGTGTTCTGGAACCCGTACAGCCACTCCATGAGGTCCAGCGAGTCCACGTCCGGGATGTGCTGGAGCGGGTGGTCCGGGTCGACCTTCTGGGCGCCGGACACGGCCTCGAGCTGGCTCGCCAGTTCTTCGATGGTGGGCAGAGACATGGGGTGAGGTCCTTCCTCCGCAGGGCTTGGCCTTTTCGAGACGCATGGAACCCGTACGCACGCAACCGGCGCGCAACAGCCGGCGCCCCCGTCGTGTTGCACGTCTCTTGCGACGCGGGGGTTTTCTTCGTCTCGCGATGACATCGCAGGCACCACGCCATGAGCATGAGCCGGACGGGAGTTGAGGACGAAGATGACCACGGTCGCAAGCCAGTCGGTCCCCGAGGTCGACGCGATCAGGCACCACTACGAGGTGAGCAACGACTTCTACCGCCTCCTGCTGGGCCCGACGATGATGTACTCCGGCGGTTACTGGGAGGAGGGCGAGGGTCTCACCGAGGCCCTCGACGAGGCCCAGGAGCGCAAGCTGGACAAGTTCGTCGAGCTGGCCGGAGCGGCGAACGCCCGGCGCGTCCTGGACGTGGGCTGCGGGTGGGGCACCATGCTCAACCGCGTCACCACGGTGCACGGCGTCGAGCAGGCGGTCGGGCTGACGCTCAGCCGCACGCAGGAGCAGTTCATCGCCGGCCTGGACAACCCGCGGATCACCACCCGGGTGGAGTCCTGGGAGGACCACACCACCGACGACCCGTACGACGCGGCGTTCTGCATCAACGCCCTGGAGCACTTCGTCTCCTCGACGCTGCCGCCGCGCGAGCGCACCAAGAAGTACCGGGTGTTCTTCCAGAAGGTCGGCGCCGCCCTGAAGCCGGGCGCCCACTTCGTGCTGCACACCATGACGGCCGAGGCGCTGCCCATGAACCGGCAGCTGCTGGACGACCTGAAGTTCCTGCAGCGCTCGGAGTTCGAGAACTGCCACATCCCGCACCTGCACGAGCTGACGCAGGCCGCCGAGGGCCTGTTCGACGTGGTCGAGATCGTCAACGAGCGCGAGTCGTTCGCGGTGGCCTGCCGCGCCTGGCTGCAGCTGCTCGCCGAGCGCCGTGACGAGGCCGTCGCCATGGAGGGCGAGGAGGTCGTGGCCCGCTTCGAGCGCTACCTCGACATCTTCGCGTACACGCTTGAGGACAAGTTCTTCAACAACTTCCGCGTCACCATCGCGCGCCGCTAGGAGGCTGACGTGACGAGCACTCTAGAGCCGCCGCGCAGCGACGAGGACAGCCGCCCGGCCGGCGGCGGCGGACCGCAGCGGCATCTGCGCGTCGCCGTCATAGGCAGCGGGTTCTCCGGCCTCGGCATGGCGATCCGGCTGTTGCAGAAGGGCGTGGACGACTTCCTCGTCTTCGAACGCGCCGACGAGGTGGGCGGCACCTGGCGGGACAACTCCTACCCGGGTGCCGCCTGCGACGTGATGTCCCACCTGTACTCGTTCTCGTTCGCGCAGAACCCGGAGTGGAAGTCCACGTTCGGCAAGCGCGACGAGCTGTACGCGTATCTGCGGGACACCGCCGACCGGTTCGGGGTGCGGCCGCACATCCGCTTCGGCCACGAACTGCTCGGGGCCCGCTGGGACGAGATGACCCGGCGCTGGCACATCGAGACCTCGCAGGGCGACTACACCGCGCAGGTCCTGGTGAGCGGCACCGGCTACCTCAGTGAGGCGGCGGTCCCCGACATCCCGGGTCTCGCCGACTTCGAGGGCGCCGTCTTCCACTCCTCCCGCTGGCGGCACGACCACGACCTGAGCGGGCGCAACGTCGCCGTGATCGGCACCGGCGCCTCCGCCATCCAGTTCGTGCCGAAGATCCAGCCCGAGGTGGGGCGGCTCGACCTCTACCAGCGCACCCCGCCGTGGATCGGCCCGAAGAACGACAAGGCCACGAGCCCGCTCCAGTCCAAGCTGCTGCGCGGGGTACCCAGTTACCAGAACTTCCGGCGGAACTTCAACATGTGGGGCCGGGAGATCCTGGCCTTCGTGATGAAGCGGCCCAAGGTCGCCGGGAAGATGCAGAAGATGGCCAGCGACCACCTGAAGAAGTCGGTCGCCGACGAGACGCTGCGCGCGCGGCTCACCCCGGACTACGTGATGGCGTGCAAGCGCCTGCTGTTCTCCAACACGTGGTACCCGGCGATCCAGCAGCCCAACGTGGACCTGGTCACCGACGGCATCGCGAAGGTCACCGCCCACTCGATCGTCACCGCCGACGGGGCCGAGCGGGAGATCGACACGATCATCCTGGGCACCGGCTTCAAGGCCACGGACCGCCCGGTCGCCGGGCGGATCACCGGCCGCGAGGGCAGGTCGCTGCGCGAGGTGTGGCAGGAGGACGGGATGGCCGCGCACCGCGGCACCACCGTCGCCGGCTTCCCGAACCTGTTCCTGCTGCTCGGCCCGAACACCACCCTGGGGCACTCCTCGCAGGTCGTGATGATCGAGGCGCAGATCGGCTACGTGCTGGACGCGCTGAAGGTCATGGGCCAGAAGGGCCTGGCCTCGGTGGAGGTTCGAAAGACGGTCCAGGACGACTGGAACGAGCGGCTGCAGGCCCGCCTCGATGGCACCGTGTGGAACGCAGGCAACTGCAAGAGCTGGTACCTCGACGCACACGGGCGCAACCCGTCGATCTGGCCGACGTACACCTGGCGCTTCCGCCGTCAGACGAAGCACTTCACGCCCTCCGAGTACCAGCTCGCCACCCTCGCGGGCGCCGGCCTGCCGGCCCTGAACCACACGTAATGGACGGGAGACAGACCGAATGAGAAGCAGCAGCACCCCCATCACGCGGCGCAGCATCCTCGGGGGCATGGCGGCCGCCACGGTCATCGGCTGGAGCACTTCGCACCAGGCGTGGGCACGTGAGTCGGACTCCTTCGCCCCTACGGCGGCGAGCCTGCCGGCGCTCGACGGCACGCTGGAGACCTCGGCGGGTGTCACGTCCACGTTCAACCACGACTTCGGTCACATGGTGGCCGGCGCGTGCTGGGCGGTGCTGCGTCCCGGCTCGGTGCAGGACATCGTCAAGATGGTCAACTACGCCCGGGCCAACGGGCTGAAGATCGCGATGAACGGCCGCGGCGGGCAGAACGGCGACGAGGAGTCGCACTCCTGCTACGGGCAGGCGCAGGTCCCGCAGGGCGGCATCGCGATCGACGCGCGCGGTCTGACGAAGATCGTCCGCATCGGCTCGACGTCCGCCGTGGTGGAGTCCGGCGTCACCTGGGCCCAGCTCACCGACGCCGCGCTCGCCCGGGGCCTGACCCCGCCGGCGCTCACCGACTACCTGCACCTGTCCATAGGCGGCACGCTCAGCGTCGGCGGCATCGGCTCCACCGTGGCGCGCTACGGGCTGCAGATCGACACCGTGAAGTCGATCGACATCGTCACCGGCAACGGCGACCTGATCACGGCCAGCCCCAGCTGCCACGCCGATCTGTTCAACACGGCGCTCGGCGGCGGCGGCCAGGTCGGCATCATCGTGCGGGCCGAGGTCGCCCTGATCCCGGCACCGCCGAAGATGACCGTCTTCACTCTCTACTACAACGACGTGTCCGCGTTCCTCGCCGACTCCGAGAAGCTCATGGCCGAGAAGCGGTTCCAGGGCCAGGTCGGCGAGATCGCCCGCACCCCGGACGACTCCGGCTGGTGGTACAAGCTGGAGGGCCAGGCGTACTGGAAGGGCAGCACCGCGCCCAACCGCACCGCGCTGCTCACCGGTCTGCACGACGAGCGGGCGTCCGCGACGATCGAGGACCTGCCCTTCCGCGAGGCCGTGTTCCGTACCGACGCCGACGAGGCGTGGCTCAAGGAGAACGACTTCTGGGGTCAGCCCAAGCCGTGGCTGAGCCTGTTCGTCCCGGCCTCGAAGGCGAAGGCGATGGCGGACCTGCTGACCGCCGAGCTGAACAGCGACGACCTGGGCGCGGGCTTCCTGCTCTACTACCCGTACCCGACGTCGAAGCTGACCCGCCCGCTGTCGGTGCAGCCCTCCGAGCCGACCGCGTACCTGTGCGACGTGCTCCGCTTCCCCGCCCCGGGCGCGGACATCGCGCGGATGCTGGACCAGAACCGCCGCCTGTACGACAAGGCGGTCGCGCTGGGCGCCAAGCGGTATCTGGTGGGCGCGATCCCGAACATGACCTCGGCGGACTGGCGGGCCCACTTCGGCTCCCGCTGGAAGGTCCTCGTCGCGGCCAAGCGGCGCTACGACCCGGCGGGCATCCTCACCCCCGGTCAGGGCTTCTTCGGCTGATCCGGGACGCCCCGGGCCCCGGCCGGCGACACCCAGACCGCCACCCGGAACACCCCGACAGGAGAATCGGCATGACAGTTTACGACTTGACCGACGAGGCGATCGTGGACGCACCGCCGGAGGCGGTGTGGGAGGCGCTGATCGCCGAGTTCCGCGGCGCCGGCCGCTGGTGGGTGCCGGCCAACACCTTCGCCACCGTGTCCGGTTCACCGGACGAGGTGGGCGGCGAGGTCGCGGTCACGGTGCACACCAAGGGCGTCGACAAGGGCGGCCCGAAGCTGCGGTTCACCGCGCGCACCCGGGCCGTCGAGCCCCAGCGGCTGCTGTCGGTCGACTACGTGTCCGGGGTGTTCCGGGGCACCAGCGACTTCTACGTCGAACCGCTCGACGGGGGCCGCACCAAGGTCGGCATGCACTTCGTGGGCCGGCCGAACGGCTTCCTGAAGCTCCTCGCGAAGGTCGCCGACATCGGCGCGGAGCACTCCACCGCCACCAGCGAGGCGTTCGTCCGGCTCGGGCGGATCCTCGCGGCGGAGAGCGCTCCGGCCGTACGGTCCGGTGAGGCGGCACAGGCCCGGAAGCTGGAGGGCAGTACCCGATGACGACGGTGGCCGCGGCACCGGCGACCGAGACGCAGGTGCGCACCGACGACGGGGCCCGCCTGGCGGTGTCCGTCCTTCCGCCGCTCACGCCTCCGACCGGCGTGACCGTGGTGCTGGTCCACGGCTGGGGCGCTTCGCGCCGGGTGTGGAGCACGGTGGCCGACCGGCTGATCCGCCTCGGGCACCGCGTCGTCTCCTACGACCTCCGGGGCCACGGCGCCTCCTCGCAGGGCGCCGAGCCCTTCGGGATCGCCCGGCTCGGGGCGGACCTGGGCGCGGTCCTGGCCCATGTGGAGGCGCCGGACGCCGTCGTCGTCGGGCACTCCGGGGGTGGGTTCGCCGCCCTGGCGTACGCCGCGTCGGAGGGCCGGAACGCCGGTGCGCTGAGCGGTCTGGTGCTGCTGGCCACGGCGGCGCACGACCAGGAAACCCCGGACAGCGAGGTCCGCATGATGGGCAGCGCGCTGTTCCAGCGGGCCGTCTCGCGGCCGGCCCTGGGCCGCAAGCTCCTCGGGCAGAACATGCTCGGCCCGAAGGCGGACCGGCGGCTGAGCGAGGTGAACCGGCAGATGTTCGCCGCGGCCGGGCCCGCGGTGCGCGCGGAGGCGTTCCGTTCGTCGCGGGGCATGGACCTGCGCGAGGCCCTGGTGTCGGTGACCGTGCCGGCGGTGGTCCTCGCGGGCACCGGCGACAAGGTGATCGCGCCGAAGCTCGGCCGGGTCGTCGCGGAGGCGCTGCCCCGGGCGCGCTTCGAGGAGGTGCCGGACGTGGGGCACATGCTGCCCCTGGAGGCGCCGCAGACGGTGGTGGGCGCGGTCAGCGAGCTGACGCGGGACCACGGATAACTGCGGCGCGCGGAGAAGGGCGGCCGGTCCCGGGCGGGGCCGGCCGCCCTTCCGTGTGCGCGGGCGGAGGCGGTGGCTCAGCCGCGGGCCCGCAGCGTGAGCGCCCGGCCCAGGCAGGCGAGGGCCGCCGTGCAGGCCAGGGTGCGGGCGGCGTTGGCCGGGGTCCAGGCGCCCCGGAACCGGTCGCGGATCACGGCGATCTCGGGTCCTGACGCCTCCGCGGTCAGCCGGGCGAGCTGCCGGTTGAGGGGGATGTTGACCTTCATCGTGACGGCGACGGCGGCCGAGTAGAGGGCGAGGGCGGCCCAGGTCCAGCGGGCGGCCCGGGTGTGGCCGAGGCGGCGCAGGGAGGCGCCGGAGACCCCGGTGGCCAGGAACGCCCCGAAGAAGACGAGCCCGAAGAACCCGTTCTCGATGGCGTCGTTGATGTGGCCCATGGCGCTCGCGAAGGCCGCGTCGTCGGTGCGGTCGAGCCCCGGCATGACGGACACGTCGAACGCGAAGTACAGCCCCGCGCTCAGCCCCATCGCGATGGTGGCCGCGTACAGCGACGCCTCGGTGCGTCCGCCCGGCCGGGCCGGGAGGGAGGTGGTCGGCGCGGTGGCGGTCATGGCTTCTCCTCGACGGTGCGCAGTACGGGGGCGAGCAGGCGTTCGTAGCGGCGGCGCAGCACCGTCCGGCCGAGCAGCCGTACCGGTGGCGGGATGGTGGCGGCGACGTGGGCCGCGGCGGCCGGGTCGGCCCCGTCGAACATCCAGGGCTGGAGGCGGCCGAGCACGCCGGGCGGCGCGGTCCGCAGCAACCGCCGTTCCACGGACGCGTAGCGCGTGGCGCCGAGCGCGGTGAAGGCGGGGAAGGCGATGCGCTCCTCGGCGGCGAGGTGGTCGCGCAGGACGACGGCGAAGGCGTCGGCCGCGGGGCGCAGCGCCCCGGGGTGGGCGCCCGGGCGGAACGCGGCGCCGACGGCGTCCATCGCCGCGTCGAGGCGTCGGTGGTCGCCGTCGATGGCGTCGGCCGCCCGGTCGAAGCCGGGGACGGCGCGCCGCAGTTCGGGCCAGAGGACGGCGTCCTCGCTGTGGTGGTGCCAGTCGATCACCTCGCGCAGACTGTGCCACCAGGTGACCGTCCCGCCGGAGCGGGCGCCGGGCCCGGAGCGTGCGACGGCCACGAGGCGGGCGGCGTCGCGGCGCATCGCGATGTGCATCAGCGCGAATCCGTGGAAGTGCCCGGGCAGCGACGGGAGGTGTTCGCTCGTCATCGGTTCGGTACCGGTCATGGGTGCCTCCTCACGCGAGGGGGACAGGGACGGGCGGCCGCGTGTGCGGCCGCCCGTCCCACGGGTCCCGGTGTCGGTCAGGCGTTCCAGACACCGCTGGCGGCGGCGTCCCGGGCGAAGTCGGCGAAGTCCTTCGGCTTGCGGCCGGTGGCCTCCTCGACCCCGTGCACGAGGTGGGCGTTGCGGCCGTCGAGGATCAGCCCGAACAGGTCGGCGAACTCGACGGGGAGCCCGTTCTCCGCAAGCGCCTGGCGGTACTCGTCCACACCGACGGGGATGTACGTGATGGTGCGGCCGGTCGCCTTGCCCAGCTCCTGGGCGATGTCGCCGAAGCTGAGCAGGCGCGGGCCGGACAGCTCGTACGTCTTGCCGATGTGCTTGTCGTCGGTGAGCGCGGCCACGGCGACGTCCGCGATGTCGTCGGCGTCCACGAAGGGCTCCACCGCGTCCCCGGTCGGCAGGACGATCTCGCCGGCCATGACCAGGTCGTGGAAGAAGCTCTCGCTGAAGTTCTGGTTGAACCAGCTGGCGCGGACGACGGTCCAGTCCGCGCCGGACTCCTTCACCTTGTCCTCACTGATGACCGCGCCCTCCTCACCGCGCCCGGACAGCAGCACCAGGCGGCGCGCCCCCTTCGCGACGGCAGCCTTCGCGAACGCGCCGACGGTCTCGGCGGCCCCCGGGAAGGCGAGGTCGGGGTAGTAGGTGATGTAGACGGCGCTCACCCCGTCGAGGGCGGCGTCCCAGGTCGCGGGGTCCTCCCAGACGAAGGGGGGCGTGCCGGAGCGCGATCCGATGCGTACGGGGAGCCCTTTGGCGGACAGCCGATCGGCGACCCGCCGCCCGGTCTTACCCGTGCCGCCGATCACAAGGGTCGTGTTCGTCATGTTCGTCCCGTCTGTCGTGGCCTGCGTGGTGGTGTGGTGCTCTGCTCGTCGTTGCCGTCATGAGGGAGCGTAGGCAGCCCTTCGTCGCCCGAGCCACGAAACCGGGCCCCGTCTCCAGCGGTTCTCCAGGGGGTCTCTGGGGGATCACCTCGTACGGCTGTGGGGGTCAGTAGCGGTAGTGGTCGGGCTTGTACGGGCCGTCGACCTCGACACCGATGTACGAAGCCTGCTCCGGGCGGAGCGTCGTGAGCTTCACGCCGAGCGCGTCGAGGTGGAGACGGGCGACCTTCTCATCCAGGTGCTTGGGCAGCACATACACGTCGGTCGGGTACTCCTCGGGCTTCGTGAACAGCTCGATCTGCGCCAGCGTCTGGTCCGCGAACGAGTTGGACATCACGAACGACGGGTGACCCGTCGCGTTGCCCAGGTTCAGCAGACGCCCCTCCGACAACACGATCAGCACCCGGCCGTCGGGGAACGTCCAGGTGTGAACCTGCGGCTTGACCTCGTCCTTGACGATGCCCTCGATCCTCGCCAGACCAGCCATGTCGATCTCGTTGTCGAAGTGACCGATGTTCCCCACGATCGCCTGGTGCTTCATCCTGGCCATGTCCGAGGCCATGATGATGTCCTTGTTGCCCGTCGTCGTGACGAAGATGTCCGCCTGCTCCACCACGTCATCCAGAGTGGCAACCTGGTAGCCGTCCATCGCCGCCTGCAACGCGCAGATCGGATCGATCTCCGTGATGATCACCCGGGCACCCTGACCCCGCAGCGACTCCGCACAACCCTTGCCCACATCGCCGTAACCACACACCACGGCCGTCTTACCACCGATCAGGACATCGGTGGCACGGTTGATGCCGTCGATCAGCGAGTGACGGCAGCCGTACTTGTTGTCGAACTTCGACTTCGTCACCGCGTCGTTCACATTGATCGCCGGGAACAACAGACTTCCGTCGCGGTGCATCTCGTACAGGCGGTGCACACCCGTCGTGGTCTCCTCCGTCACACCACGGATCTCGGAGGCCAGCTGCGTCCACTTCTGCGGCGACTCACCCAGCGTCCGGTTCAGCAGCGTCAGAATGTACGCGTACTCCTCACTGTCCGCCGTCGCCGGATCCGGAACCGCACCCGCCTTCTCGAACTCGACACCCTTGTGAACCAGGAGGGTGGCGTCACCACCATCGTCCAGGATCATGTTCGGACCACCGGTCGGCGTGTTCGGCCAGGTCAACGCCTGCTCCGTGCACCACCAGTACTCCTCCAGCGACTCCCCCTTCCAGGCGAACACCGGCACACCCGCCGGCGCCTCGGGGGTGCCGTTCGGGCCGACCGCGATCGCGGCAGCCGCGTGGTCCTGGGTGGAGAAGATGTTGCAGGACGCCCAGCGGACCTCGGCGCCCAGGGCGACCAGCGTCTCGATCAGCACGGCCGTCTGCACCGTCATGTGCAGCGAACCGGTGATCCGGGCACCGGCCAGCGGCTGCGCCGCGGCGTATTCCTTACGGATCGACATCAGGCCGGGCATCTCATGCTCGGCCAGAGTGATCTCCTTCCGCCCGAAAACGGCGAGAGAGAGATCGGCGACCTTGAAATCGATGGTCTCAACTGGCATGGAGGCTCCTAGTGCTCATGACGTTGCGGTGGATGTCGAGGGTCGCCGTCGATTTGTTCAGCGTGATGTAGTGCAGCCCGGGGGCGCCTTCGGCGAGCAGCCGGTCGGCCATCAGCGTCGCGTGGGCCACGCCGATCTCGTACGCGATGTCGGGCCGGTGCTGCGCGGCTTCCAGGCGGTGGGCCAGGTCCTCGGGGAACGCGGCGTCGGAGAGTTCCGCGAAGCGGCGGATCTGCCGGACGTCGGTGGCCGGCATGATCTCCGGGATGATCGGGGTGGTGCAGCCGGCCGCCGCCACCCGGTCCCGCAACCGCAGGTAGTCCTCCACGTCGAAGAACATCTGCGTGATGGCGTAGTCGGCGCCGGCGCGGCACTTGGCGACGAAGTGCCGGATGTCGCTGTCCCAGTCGGGCGAGCGCGGGTGCCGCTCGGGGAAGGCGGCGACACCGATGGTGAAGTCCCCCAGCGAGCGGACCAGTTCGACCAGCTGGTAGGCGTGGTGGAAGCCGTCCGGATGCGCGGTCCACTCCCCCTTGGGGTCGCCGGGCGGGTCGCCCCGCAGGACCAGTACGTCCCGCACCCCGGCGTCCGCGTACTGGCCGATGATGTGCCGGAGCTCGGCCACCGAATGCCCGACGGCGGTCAGGTGGGCGACCGGCCGCAGGGTCGTCTCGGCCACCAGGCGCTTCGTGACCTCGATGGTGCGGTCCCTGGACGACCCGCCCGCGCCGTAGGTGACGGACACGAAGTCGGGGCCCAGCGGCTCCAGGCGGCGGATGGCCTGCCACAGGGTCCGCTCGCCCTGGGCGGTGCGGGGCGGGAAGAACTCGAAGGAGTACGTCGGACGGTCCGCGACCAGGCCCATCACCGGCCACCCCCCGCCCGGCCCGCGTTGAAGTACGAAGCCTCGGGGTGGTGGACGACGATGGCGTCGGTGGACTGCTCCGGGTGGAGCTGGAACTCCTCGGACAGGTGCACCCCGATCCGCTCCGGCCGCAGCAGGTCCGCGATCTTGGCGCGGTCCTCCAGGTCGGGGCAGGCCGGGTAGCCCAGCGAGTAGCGGCAGCCCTGGTACTCGGTGCGCAGCATGCCGTCCAGGCCGTCGGGTTCGCGGTCGGCGATCCCGAGTCCGGCGCGGACGCGCGCGTGCCAGTACTCGGCCAGCGCCTCCGCCAGCTGCACGGAGAGACCGTGGAGTTCGAGGTAGTCGCGGTACGAGCCGGAGGCGAAGAGCTCCGCGGTGGCCTCGCCGATCTTCGAGCCGACGGTCACGATCTGGAGCCCGACGACGTCCGTCTCGCCGGACTCCTCGGGCCGGAAGAAGTCCGCCAGGCACAGGCGGCGGCCGCGCGACTGGCGGGGGAAGGTGAACCGGGTCCGTTCGTGCCCGTTCTCGTCCAGGATGATCAGGTCGTCGCCCTTGGACACGCACGGGAAGTAGCCGTGCACGACGGCCGCTTCGAGCAGGTTCTCCGTACGCAGCCGGTCCAGCCACATCCGCAGCCTCGGCCGGCCCTCCGCCTCGATCGTGTCGCCCTTCAACCCCCACTGGCCCTTGAACAGGGCGGCCTCGTCCAGCCAGGAGGCGTACTCCTTGTGCGGGATGCCCTTGACGACCCGGCTGCCCCAGAACGGCGGGGCGGGGACCGGGTTGTCGACGGCGACGTCCGACCGGCCGACGTCCGCGGGTTCCTCAAGCTTCGGCTCCCTCAGCGGTACGCGGCGCTGCTTGAGCGGGGGCAGCGTGGCGCCGGGGACGCCGCGCTTGACGGCGATCAGCGCGTCCATAAGGCGCAGGCCCTCGAAGGCGTCGCGCGCGTAGCGCACCTCACCCTCGTACAGCTCGTGCAGATCCTGCTCGACGTAGGCGCGGGTCAGAGCCGCGCCGCCGAGGATGACCGGGTAGTCGGCGGCCAGCTTGCGCTGGTTCAGCTCCTCCAGGTTCTCCTTCATGATCACCGTGGACTTCACCAGCAGCCCCGACATCCCGATGACGTCCGCCTTGTGCTCGGCAGCCGCGTCCAGGATGGCCGAAACGGGCTGCTTGATGCCCAGGTTGACCACGTTGTAGCCGTTGTTGGAGAGGATGATGTCGACCAGGTTCTTGCCGATGTCGTGGACGTCGCCGCGGACGGTGGCCAGCACGATCGTGCCCTTGCCCTCCTCGCCCTCGGCCCGCTCCATGTGCGGTTCCAGGTACGCCACCGCGGCCTTCATGACCTCGGCGGACTGAAGGACGAACGGCAGCTGCATCTGGCCGGAGCCGAAGAGCTCGCCGACGACCTTCATGCCCTCCAGCAGCGTGTCGTTGACGATGTCCAGGGCCTTGCGCGTGGTCAGCGCCTCGGCGAGGTCGTCGTGCAGACCGTTCTTCTCGCCGTCGATGATGCGGCGCTTGAGGCGCTCGTCCAGCGGCAGGGCGGCCAGCTCCTCGGCCCTGCCCTCCTTCATCGACTTCATGTTGACGCCCTCGAAGAGCTCCATGAGCCTCTGAAGGGGGTCGTAGCCCTCGGCACGCCGGTCGTGGATCAGGTCGAGCGCGACCTTGACCTGCTCCTCCTCAAGCCGCGCGATCGGAAGGATCTTCGACGCGTGCACGATCGCCGAATCCAGACCCGCCTTCACGCACTCGTCCAGGAAGACCGAGTTCAGCACCACACGGGCGGCCGGGTTCAGGCCGAACGAGATGTTCGACAGGCCCAGCGTCGTCTGCACGTCCGGATGGCGCTTCTTCAGCTCGCGGATCGCCCCGATGGTGGCGATCCCGTCCTTGCGGGACTCCTCCTGACCCGTGCAGATGGTGAACGTCAGGGTGTCGATGAGGATGTCCGACTCGCGGATGCCCCAGGTGCCCGTCAGGTCCGCGATCAGGCGCTCGGCGATGGCCACCTTGTGCTCGACGGTACGGGCCTGGCCCTCCTCGTCGATCGTCAGCGCGATCAGCGCGGCCCCGTGCTCCGCGGCCAGCTGGGTGACCTTCGCGAAACGCGACTCGGGCCCGTCCCCGTCCTCGTAGTTGACCGAGTTGACGACGGCCCGCCCGCCCAGCCGTTCCAGGCCGGTCCGCAACACGTCCACCTCGGTGGAGTCCAGCACGATCGGCAGCGTCGACGCGGTCCCGAGACGCCCCGCGAGCTCGTCCATGTCGGCGACCCCGTCGCGGCCCACGTAGTCCACGCACAGGTCGAGCATGTGCGCGCCCTCGCGGACCTGCTCCCTGGCCATCTCGACGCAGTCGTCCCAGCGGCCTTCGAGCATGGCCTCCCGGAACTTCTTCGACCCGTTGGCGTTCGTACGCTCACCGATCGCCAGGTACGCCGTGTCCTGGCGGAACGGGATGGTCTGGTAGAGCGAGGCGGCGCCCGGCTCCGGCTGCGGGGTGCGGTCCGGCGGCACGCTGCCGCGTACCCGCTCCACCACCGCCCTCAGGTGGTCCGGCGTCGTCCCGCAGCAGCCGCCCACCAGCGACAGGGCGTAGTCCCGTACGAACGCCTGCTGCGCGTCCGCCAGGCCGTCGGGACCGAGCGGGAAGTAGGCGCCGTCCGCGCCCAGCACCGGCAGACCCGCGTTGGGCATGCACATCAGCGGGGTCGCCGAGTGGCGGGCCAGGTGGCGCAGGTGCTCGGTCATCTCGGCCGGTCCGGTCGAGCAGTTCAGGCCGATGAGGTCGATGCCCAGAGGCTCCAGGACCGTGAGCGCCGCGCCGATGTCCGAACCGAGGAGCATCGTCCCGGTCGTCTCGAAGGCGAGCGAGCAGATCAGCGGGACCCGGACCCCCGTCGCGTCCATCGCGCGGCGCGCGCCGACCAGTCCGGCCTTCGTCTGGAGGAGGTCCTGCGTCGTCTCCACGATCAGCGCGTCGGCGCCACCGGCGAGCAGCCCCTCGGCGTTCGCCTGGAAGCCGTCCCGGATCGTGGCATACCGGATGTGGCCGAGCGAGGGCAGCTTGGTGCCCGGGCCCATGGAGCCGAGGACCCACCGCTGTTCGCCGGTGGACGCGGTGAACGCGTCGGCGGCCTCCCGGGCGATGCGCGCACCGGCCTCGGACAGTTCGTGGACCCGCTCGGGGATGTCGTACTCGCCGAGCGCCGCTTGGTTGGCCCCGAAGGTGTTGGTCTCGACGCAGTCCACGCCGACGGCGAAGTACGCGTCGTGGACCGAGCGCACGATGTCGGGGCGGGTCACGTTGAGGACCTCGTTGCACCCTTCCAGCTGCTGGAAGTCCTCAAGCGTCGGGTCCTGGGCCTGGAGCATGGTGCCCATCGCGCCGTCGGCCACCACCACACGGGTGGCGAGCGCGTCCCGGAGCGCGGCGACCCGCTCCCCCGCCGTCATGACGCACCGCCCAGGACGGGGGCGAGCGCGGCCGCCGCCTCGGAGCCGTACTGCCGCCGCAGGATGTCCAGCAGCCGCCCGGCCTCCGGCTCGTACGCCTGGGACCCCACGGCGGCCAGGGCCAACGAGGCGACCGCGCAGCCGAGCCGAGCCGCCTGCTCCGGGGCGGCGCCCCTGACCGTGGCGGCGAGGAAGCCCGCGCGGAACGCGTCGCCCACCCCGGTCGGGTCGGCCGTCTCGACGCCCTCGATGCCCGGCACCGTCAGGGCGGGGGCGCCGGCGCTCTCGACGCGGACGCCCCGCGCGCCGAGCGTGGTGACCCAGGTGCCGACGTGGCCCAGCACGTCGTCGCGGTCCCAGGAGGCGCGTTCCAGCAGGAGTGCCGCCTCGTACTCGTTGGTGAACAGCCACCGGGCGCCGTCGACCAACTCGCGCACCTCGTCACCGGTGAGGCGGGCGAGCTGCTGGGAGGGGTCGGCGGCGAAGGGGACGCCGAGGGTCCGGCAGGCCGCGGTGTGCCGCAGCATGGCGGCCGGGTCGTCGGGGGCGACGAGGACGAAGCCGACGCCGCCGGCCCGGGCCGCCTCCACCGTCAGGTCGATCTCCCGGGCCTCCGCCATGGCGCCCGCGTAGAACGCCGCGATCTGGTTGTCGTCCTGGTCGGTGATGCACGAGAAACGGGCGGTCTGCCGCTCGTCGCTCACGCGCACCGCACCGGTGTCGACCCGGTGCTCCTTGAGCCACACCTCGTAGGTGGCGAAGTCGCTGCCGACGGCGCCGACCAGCAGCGGATCCAGTCCGAGCGAGCCGAGCCCGAAGGCGACGTTGGCCGCTACTCCGCCGCGCCGCACCTCCAGGTCGTCCACGAGGAACGAGAGCGACACATGGGCGAGCTGGTCGGCGATGAGCTGGTCCGCGAACCGGCCCGGGAAGACCATCAGGTGGTCAGTGGCTATGGAGCCTGTCACCGCGATACGCATATGAATCCCTGTCCCTCTCGACTGGGCCGGTGGACGCCGGTCACAGACCGGCGGCGGCCTTGAGCTGCTCGACGCGGTCGGTGCGCTCCCAGGTGAAGTCGGGCAGCTCGCGGCCGAAGTGCCCGTAGGCGGCGGTCTGCCGGTAGATGGGGCGCAGCAGGTCCAGGTCGCGGATGACGGCGGCCGGGCGCAGGTCGAAGACCTCGCGGATGGCGCTCTCGATCCGGGCCTGCGCGACCTTCGCGGTGCCGAAGGTCTCCACGAAGAGACCGACCGGCTCCGCCTTGCCGATCGCGTACGCGACCTGGACCTCGCAGCGGGTGGCGAGGCCGGCGGCGACGACGTTCTTGGCGACCCAGCGGGTCGCGTACGCCGCCGAGCGGTCCACCTTCGACGGGTCCTTGCCGGAGAAGGCGCCGCCGCCGTGCCGGGCGTAGCCCCCGTACGTGTCGATGATGATCTTGCGGCCGGTGAGGCCGGCGTCGCCCATCGGGCCGCCGATCTCGAAGCGGCCGGTCGGGTTGACCAGGAGCCGGTAGTCGTCGGTCTCCAGTTTGATGCCCTCGTCGGCGAGCTCGTTCAGGACGTGCTCCACGACGTGCTCGCGGATGTCGGGGGCCAGCAGTCCGTCGAGGTCGATGTCCGCGGCGTGCTGGCTGGAGACGACGACCGTGTCCAGGCGCACCGGACGACTGCCCAGGTAGCCGATCGTCACCTGGGTCTTGCCGTCGGGGCGCAGGTAGGGGACGGTGCCGTTCTTGCGCACCTCGGTGAGGCGCCGCGAGAGCCGGTGCGCCAGGTCGATCGGCAGCGGCATCAGGCTCGGCGTCTCGTCGCACGCGTAGCCGAACATGAGCCCCTGGTCGCCGGCGCCCTGCTGGTCGAGCGTGTCGTCGCCGGAGCCGTCGACGCGCTTCTCGTACGCCGTGTCGACGCCCTGTGCGATGTCCGGGGACTGCGCGCCGATGGAGACGGAGACCCCGCAGGAGGTGCCGTCGAAGCCCTTGGCGGAGGAGTCGTAGCCGATGTCGAGGATGGCCTGGCGCACGATGCCCGGCACGTCCGCGTACGCCGACGTCGTCACCTCGCCCGCGATGTGGACCTGTCCGGTCGTGATCAGGGTCTCCACCGCGACGCGGGAGCCCGGGTCCTGTGCGAGGAGCGCGTCCAGGATCGCGTCGCTGATCTGGTCGGCGATCTTGTCGGGGTGTCCCTCGGTCACGGACTCCGAGGTGAACAGACGTGTCGTCATGACTCTCCTGAGATGTGAGGTGGGGCGGTTGGCGGTGACCGCGGCGGTCACCGGATGCGGCGGACCACCGCTTCGAGGGTGTGGGCGAAGGCCCCGGCCGGCGTGGCGGTGCCGGTGAGGACCACTCCGGGCGGCCGGGAACCGGCGGCGACGAGTTGCCCGGCGAGCGCGTAGGCACGCTCGCCGCCCCCGCAGAACGCGCCGAGCACGAGGGGGTCGCCGAGGTCGGTCAGCGCCCCCACCACGGCATCGGCGGCCGGGGCCGACGCGTCCGCGTACGGCGGCGGCCGCAGCAGCACCACGGCCTCCGGCCCCCGGTAGGCGTACGCGACCCGGGTCAGCGCGGACAGCGGGGTCCCCGGCGCCCGGACCAGGCAGACGGTGCCGGTGCCGGGGCGCGCGGCGGGGCGCAGCTCGGTCAGGGCGGCCCCGCGCCGGACGCCCTGCCGTCCGCGCGGCGTCCGGTCCTGCGGTCCCGCGAGGAGCGCGAGCGCCCCGCCGACCGTCGTCGCGGGCGTCGCCGTGCGGGGCAGTTCGCGCAGGGCGTGCGCGGTCCTGGTGAGCAGGTCCTCGGTCTGGGCGAGGCCGGTCCCGAGACAGGTGGCGGTGAGCACGAGGCCCCCCTCGTCGTCCCGGTGGGCGACGAGCGTGAGGGGGAATCCGGTGCGCGCCCCCAGCGTCTCGGGGGTGCTGACGCGGACGCCCAGCGCGGCGAGCGCCGGTGCGAGGTCGCCGGGCGGGCGCGGCCGGTTCTCGAAGACGACGAGGCTGCCGGTGCGCGGGACGGCGGCCGGGGCGGCGGGGCCACCGGGGCGGGTCCAGGACCGGATGCGCCCCTGCGACACCCACTCGTACCCGGCCACGTCCACGGCCTGGTCGCGCAGCCGGGCCGGGAGTTCGGCGAGCGGGGCGTACGGGTTGACGCCTGCGGTCATCGGCAGCGGGTTGCGCAGGGCGGCGGGCAGCCGTTCGACACCGTCGAGGAGGATGCCCCGGCCGGAGACCGCCGCGCTGAAGCTGATGTCGGCCGCGCCCTCGTGGCCGCCGGCCCGGTAGAGGGCCAGCGCCCACACGGCGTGCAGGGCGCTGCTCTCCGGGCAGCCGAGGCCCCCCGCCCACGCGGCGAGCCGTTCGCTCTCCTCGGGCGTGATCCGGGTGCGGACCTGGCCGGTGCCGTCACCCGCGGGCGGAAGCGTGGCGGGGCCGGGCGGGGCGTCGCGCCAGAACTCGCGGGCCGGGGCGGTGTCCTGGGCGGCGAGCCAGCGCGTGTAGTCGCCGAGGTCGGGGCGGCGGGCGCCGCCGGGCAGCTCACCGCCCGCCAGGTAGGCGCGGTAGAACTCGTGCAGCAGCAGCCGCACGCTCCAGTCGTCCAGGAGCGCGGGGTGGAAGCTCAGCAGGACGCGGGTGCTGCCCGCCGCGTCCGGGCCGCCGCCCAGGAAGGTGACGCGCAGCGGTCCCGGCCGGCGCGGGTCGAGTCCCCGGCGCCGGTCGGCCTCGACCAGCGCGTGCCAGTCCACGCTGCCGTGCGGGAAGCGCAGCACTTCGGGGCCGGCGCCCCCGTGGCAGACGATCCACGGCTCGGGCCCCTCCTCGAAGGCGGCCCGCAGCACGCTCTCCCGTTCGGCGACGGACTGCCAGGCGGCGGCGAGCCGTTCCGGGTCGAGCGGCCCGTACCAGGTGACCGCGAGCTGTTCGCACCAGCCCTCGGTGCCGGGGTGCGCGTCCGCGTCCGCGAGGAGTTCGCGTTGCAGCGGGGTCGGCTCGATCCGGGGCGCGGGCCCGGGGCCGCTCTCCGTGACGGTGAGCAGGTCCGCGAGGAGCCCGGCGGGGAAGGGCGCGGCGGCGTGTCCGGCCGGCGGCCCGTCCGGGGTCAGGCGCAGGGTGTGGTGCCCGTCGTCGGCGGGTTCCAGGCTCGGCAGCCAGGAGGGGGCGGGGCGCGTACCGAGCCGGGCCAGGCGGTCGAGTGCGGCCTCGACGCGGTGCGGGTCCACGGGGCCGCGCAGCTCCAGGACGGGCGGTGCGGCCGGGTCCTGGCCGGTGGGGTCGAGGACGACGGTCATCGGGCCGCCGGGGGTGGCCCGGGCGGGGGTGGTGTGCGAGGAGTGGTCGGTGGTCATCGTCCTGCGGGGCACGCATGCGGGAGCGCGGCGGACCGGCTGCGGCGCGCATGCGGGAGACCCCCTCCCTCCCCTCTGTCGGCGAATGCGGAACGAGTATGCGAGGGCCCGCCCACACGGGACCGACACGGCACTGACACGGCGGTGGTCCGGTGGTGGGGCGCCGTGGTCCCGCAGGGTTCCGTCGGGGAGGCGACCGGATCCGTACCGTACGCGGGCATGCGAAGGCCCCGCGCCTTCCTCCAGCGGGACTGGACGCGGGGCCGAGCAGGACGCGATTCAGCCGAGCAGTTCGGTGACCGCCCCCGCGAAGCCCGTGTCGAGCATGGTGCGGACCGTCGTGTCGGCGGAGGCGGCCAGGCCGGTGTCGTGGCAGGCGACGCTGAGCATGTACCGCCCGCCCAGGACCCGGTGGGTGGCGAACGCCCAGTCGCCGTCGGCGGCGGGCCGGCCGTCGGGCGCGAGCAGTTCACCGCCGCCCTCGGCGAAGCCGAACTCGGTGAAGTCGAGCCGCAGCCCCTGCCCGAGCGCCTTGGTGTACGCCTCCTTGAGCGTCCACAGCCGCAGCAGCCGCGCCGCCCGCTCCCCCTCCGGAAGGTGTTCCAGTGCCCCGCGCTCGGCGGGCGTCAGCACGTGGCCCTGGAGCAGGTCGTACGACATGGGCCGGCCGGCGGGTTCGACGTCGACGCCGATCCGGCCGTTGCGGCTGATGCCGACGGCGATCATGTCCTCGGTGTGCGTGAGGCTCACGTCGATCTGGTCCAGGCTGCGCAGGTAGGGCCGGCCGCCGATCCGGTACGCGAGGTCGAGTTCGGCCGGTCCGGTGCGCAGGGCGGCGGCCGCCGTGTACTTGGTGACGAGGCGGGAGGCGAGGAACCGGTAGCGGAGCGTGGGGTCCTGGGTGCGCCGGTAGCGCTGCCAGTCACCGCCGAGCAGCCGGCGCAGCGCCGGCTGGGTGACGGCCGCCCCGAGCCACTCGCCCCAGGTGGTGTGGACGACGGCGTTGCCGTGCCGGTCCATGGCCTCGCGCACCAGGTGCCAGGGCGCGCCGGGCCCCGCGACGTGAAGGGGTGCGCTGATCCGCCCGGCGCCGATCCGCCCGGCACCGGGCGCGGGGATGCTCGTCATGGCCTGCCTTCGTACGGGAGCGCGTCGAGGTCGTAGCCCAGACCCTGGCCGTGCCGGCGGAGCAGCTCGGCGAGCACCTGGTCCTGGACGCCGTCGGGCAGGGCGGGCACGGGGATGCCGAGGCGCTGCCCGGCCCGGGTGAGGGCGAGCACGGCCCAGGCGGGGTCGGCGAGGAACGGGTCGGCGCCGTCCTGGCCCTCCCAGACGGCGAGCACGGCCGCGGCGCCGACGATCCGGCTGTAGCGGTCGCTGAGCCGGACGACGGCCGGGTCGGCGAGGGCGGACGGGTCGGCCGGGATGCGGCGGCACTGGGCGCGCAGCCCGCGCAGTTCGGTGGCGAACGCCTCGGCGAGCCCGGCCAGCGCGCCGGTGTGGCCGCCGGCTTCGCGGAGCGGGGCGAGCCGTTCGGCGGTCGCGACGAGCGAGGCGGCCATGAAGTCGCCGCCCCCCGCGATGCCGAGGAGCCGGTAGTCCAGGTGGGGCAGCACGGCGCCCGGGGTGAACAGTTCGGCGGGCGGCTCGGGTTCGGCGAACCAGGAGCGTTCGGCGAGGCCGCGCAGCTGGGGCACCAGGACCGACTGGCAGGAGGCGGATCCGGCGTGCCCGAGCCCGGCGACGGGCAGGTCGCGGCTGAGCTTGCCGAGTGCCCCGTACGCGGGGCTCGTGTGGTCGTAGCCGCGGGCGCCGAGGACCGTGGCGAGCTCTTCCAGGTTCTCCCGCAGCAGTTCGGGCACCACGTATTTGACGGCGGCGGCGAAGAGGTGGGCGCTCGCGGGCAGCAGGCTGAGGGCGCGCAGGACGGTGGTGGACATCGCGTCGCAGGCCAGGAGGTCGGCGAAGACCCCGGTGAGCGGCTTGTGCCAACGCCGGGCGACCCCGCTCGCGCGGCCCTCCGTCGCGGCGCGCGCCGCGGAGTGCAGGACCGTTCCGGCGGCGGCGGTGACGAGCCCGCAGATCAGGCTCCGGTTCACCTGGAAGGCGCGCAGGGCGATACCGGCCCCGTCGCCGGGGTGGCCGACGAGTGCGTCCTCGGGCACGGGCAGCTCGGCGAACTCCAGGCCGGAGAAGAGGGCCCCGCGCATCCCGGAGCTCTCCACCCGGGGCAGGTGGCGCAGGTGGGCCGGGTCCTGTCCGGCCGGGTCGAGCAGCAGGACGGAGTGGCTGCGCGGGCCGGGGGCCTCGTCGGTGCGGGCGTAGACGACGTGGAGGTCGGCGCGCGACGCGTTGAGGATGACGTCCTTGCGGCCGCTGATCCGGCGGCCGCCGGGGGCCGGGCGGGCGGTGAACTCGTGGCGCAGGATGGCGTTCGCGTGGGCGAGTTCGTGGTGCAGGATCGCGACCCGACCGCCGCCCAGCAGCAGCCGGGCGGTCTCGCGGCGCTGCGGCTCGTCCCCGGCCGCCCACACGGCGCCCGCCGCGAACAGCGAGATGAGGCCGTGGCCCATGCCGAGCCCCAGGTCGCGCCGGAACACCGGCCGCATGGCCCGGGCCAGCAGATCGGCGCGGGTCAGCAGGCCGCCCAGGGCGACGGGCACGCATTCGGCGCCGAGCCCCGCCTCGGTGAGCAGGGCCTCGGTCGCCTCGGGCGGGGTGCTGCGGGCGTCGGCGTCGAACAGGGCGGCGAACCCGTGCGGGTTGCCGGGGTCGTAGGGGTCGCCGAGCCGTGCTTCCAGGCGTCGCGCCCGTTCGAGGGCGTCCGCGTCCGCACGGTCCGGGGCAGGGGAGGGGGCGGGGCGCCCGGGGATCTCTGCGAGGGTGGTCATGACGGCGGCGTCCGCCTCCTTCGTCGTACGGGCACGGGGTGCGGGTGAGCGTGGCTCGACCCTGCGGGCGGCCGCTCGCGACGCGGTGGAGAACGGCTCGGGAACCGCTCCACGGGCGCTCCGGACATGGCCCAGAGGGTGTCTCACAGCATGCGGATCGCGGTCTCCGCGTGCCGCTTCGCCAGGTTGAGCGTGGCCGTGGAATTGCGGCCCAGCGCCTCGCGTACGTAACGGCGGGCCTCGGGCAGCCCGGCTCCCGCGCCCAGGACCTGTTCGACGGCGGTCTCCCGGAGGACGACGGTGTGCTGGGAGACGACGGTGACGCCGGTCGCGTCGGGCACCACGGACCACTCGCCGGTGTGCGCCTCCATCAGGGCGGGGGTGGCGGTCTGCTTGTAGACGATGCGCCCGGCGTGCGGGAAGCAGATGCGGACGGACTCGGTGGTGTGCGTACTGCCGTCGGCGGTGACGGTGTCCATGGCCATGACCTGGACACCGGGGGCGGGCTCGGTGAAGTCGAGGCGCGAGACGTGCGGGACCAGCTCGGGCCAGTCGCCGACGCGGTACAGGAAGTCGTACACCAGCTCGGCGGGGCCGTGGACGCGTACCGAGTCCTCGAAGGACAGGACGAGGTCGTCCAGGAGGGTCCAGCGCTCCGCGATCCCCTTCAGACCGGCCAGCTCCGCGCGGGAGTTGGTGTCGCACGCGGTCTCGACCCACCGCACGTCCCCGGGGCGGTCCCCGGCGACGGTGAAGTCGTGCAGCAGGACCAGCCGGGTCCCGCCGCCGGGGCGTTCCTCCACGATCCAGGTGCCCTCCATGGTCTCGACCGGGGCCTGCGGCCGGGTCTGCCGGAAGGTGATGCGGCGCGCCGCCGGGTCCTGGGCCCGCTCGGAGAGCCAGGACCGCACGTCGCCGTTGGCGATCGCCCACATGCGCAACCGCTCGTCGCGGCCGTCGAATTCCAGCCGCTCCACGTGCACGTTGGGCGGGAAGAACAGCGGCCAGCGCTCGGCGTCCGCGATCAGCCCGTAGACGACGCCCGGCTGGGCGTCCACGTCGACACTGTGCCTCGTCCGGTGCACACGTACGTCCGACACCACACACCTCTTTCTGGGTTGTTCGTGGACCCCGCCCCGCGCGGCGCGGGCGGTCCGGGAGGGTCAGAAGTTGCCCAGGCCGCCGCAGACGTTGAGGGCCTGCGCCGTGATGGAGGCGGCGGGGCCGGACGCCAGGTAGCCGACCAGGGCCGCGACCTCCTCCGGGGTGGAGTAGCGCCCGAGGGGGATCTTCGCCTCGAACCGGGCGAGGACGTCCTCGTCGGTGGTGTCCCAGGCGGCGGCGTATCCCGCGCGCACCCGCTGGGCCATCGCCGTCTCGACGTATCCGGGGCAGACGGCGTTGACGGTGACCCCGGTCGGCGCGAGTTCGCGGCCGAGCGCCTTGGTGAAGCCGACGACGCCGTGCTTGGAGGCGCTGTACGGGGCGCCGAGCAGGACGCCCTGCTTGCCGGCGGTGGAGGCGATGTTGATGATCCGCCCCCGGGCGGCGGCGTCCTGGAGCCCGCCGTTCGCCAGGGCCTCGCGGGTCACCAGGAACACGCTGTTGAGGTTGGTGTCGATGACGTCGTACCAGAGCTCGTCGGTCAGCTCGGCGGTCACGCCGCCGCCGCTGCGCCCGGCGTTGTTGACGAGGACGGTGAGCGGCCCGTACGCGGTGACGGCGGCGCGCACCAGGGCGGCGACGTCCTCGCGGGACCGCACGTCGGCGGCCTGCCCGGAGACGTCCAGCCCTTCGTCGCGCAGGGCGTCGACGGTCTCCTTGACGGCGGCGTCGGTGCGGGCGCACAGGAACACGCGGTGTCCGGCGCGGCCGAGCGTACGGACCACTTCCAGGCCGATGCCGCTCGTGCCGCCGGTCACCAGGGCGACGGGGCGGGTCTCGGAGGTGGCGGTCATGGGCGGGGCTCCTTCGTCGTGGCCGGGTGTACGGGGACGGGGCGCGGCTCCACACGGGCCGGCAGCGCGAGCGGGGCGGACGGCCCGACCGGTTCGAGCGCCCGGTCGAGCGCGGTCCGGCTGAGCACGGGTCCGCGCGCGGCGACGTATCCGTCGGGGCGCACCAGGAGCCAGGAGCCGGGGCGCAGGCCGAGCGCGGTGCGCAGCGCGGCGCCGGGGTCGGCAAGCGGTGCGGGGCCTTCGGTGCCGTCGGCGCGGCCGCCGAGGGTGCGCACGGAGAGCCATTCGGCGTACTGGGCGGCCGCGGTGACGGCGACGCCCACGGGCACGTCGCCGGGTCCGGTGCCGCCCGCCCCGAGCAGCAGGCTCCACCGCACGTCCCGCAGTTCGCGGGCGAACGCCTCGCGCACGGTGGGCTCCAGGCCGTCCAGCGCGACGCCCCGGGCGCGGCCACCCGGGGCGGGCCCGGTGGCGGCGGTCGCGGCGGTGGTGAGCGGGGATGCGCCGTAGCCGATGCGCAGCCCGGACATCCCGCCGAGGACCTTGCGCTGAATGGCGCGGCGCAACGGGGTGACGTTGCGGACGATGGTGAAGACGACGGGCAGCACGGCCGCGGCGAGCAGGTTCTTGAGCTGCACGAGGACGGTGGCGGTGCGGGTGGAGTCGAGCAGGGCGGCGCCGATGGGCACGCGCTCGGCGCCGTAGCTGTCGAGCAACCGGTCGGCCGCGTGGCCCTGTTCGACCTGGGCGAGCTTCCAGGCCAGGTTGTACGCCTCCTGGATGCCGGTGTTCATGCCCTGGCCCGAGGCGGGGCTGTGCACATGGGCGGCGTCGCCCGCGACGAAGACCCGGCCCTCGCGCATCCGGTCGACCCTGCGCTGCTGGAACGTGAAGACGGACGTCCACTCGCTGGGGCCGACGGTGACCGGCCGGCCCAGGCCCTTGGACAGCTTCGCGCCGAGGCGTTCCTCGGCACCGGCGGGGTCGCGGTCCGGCACGGTGTCGAGGAGGCGCCAGTACCCCTCGCGCGCGTACGGCACCATCATCAGGGCCTGTCCGCCGGTGTGCGCCCAGTAGATGGTGTCGGGCGGCAGGTCCATCGTGACGGGCACGTCGGCGAGCATCCACGTCTCGCTGCTGGTACCGGCGAGTTCCAGACCGAGGAGCTTGCGGACGGTGCTGTGGCCGCCGTCGCACCCGACCAGCCAGGAGACGTCCGCGGTGCTCCGGACACCGTCGGCGTCCTCCAGCGTCACGCGCACCCCGTCCGGGCGCCGGTCGAGGCCGGTGAGCCGGACGCCCCACTCGATGGCGACGCCGAGCCGGGCCACCGCCTCGCGCAGCACGGCCTCCGTGTCGGTCTGGCCGATGACCAGCGTGAAGGGGTACGCGGTCGGCATCGACGCGTAGTCGGCCTGGAGGCGGACCAGGCGGCGGCCCTCGGCGTACATCGTGAAGGCGGCGTTCCGGCGGCCCCGGGCGAGCATGGCGTCCACGACGCCCATCTGGTCGTACGTCTCCAGGGTGCGCGGGTGCGTGGCGACGGCGCGGCTGGTGCGCGCGGGGCCGGGGGCCGCGTCGACGAGGCGGACCCGCAGGCCGCGGCGGGCCAGTTCGTGGGCGGCGGTCAGGCCGACGGGGCCGGCGCCCGCGATCAGCACCTGCGGCGGGGCGGCCGGCTCCGTGCCGGAGTTCACCATGGTCGGTCTCCCGGGTCGGGGGCGGACGGTCGGGCGGTCACAGCGCGGCGCTGGCGCGCAGCTTCTGCCGTACGGCACGGCGCCGGGGTTTCCCGGTGGGCGTGCGCGGCACGGTGTCGATCGCCTCGGCGAAGCGGATCTGCTCGAAGCGGCCGAGGCGGTCGTTGGCGCGCTCGATGATCGCGTCCAGCACGTCGAGCACGCCGTGGCCGTACGGGTCGCCGTCCGCCCCGGCGTCCTCGCGCAGCACGATCCCGGCCCACACCAGGGCCCCGTGCTCGGGGTCCGGCCAGTCCGCGACCAGGCAGTCGGCGACCCGGGGGTCGTCGGCGAGGATCCGCTCGATGCGGCTGGGCGAGACGATCTCGTTGTCGTACTTGAAGACGTCGGCGAGCCGGTCGACCAGGGTCAGGTTGCCCTCGTCGTCCAGGCGGCCGACGTCGCCGGTGGCGAAGAAGCCGTCCGCGTCGACCCGGGCGGGGTGCTCCTCACCCAGGTAACCGGCCATCAGCTGCGGCCCGCGCACCAGGACCTCGCCGACCGACCAGGGGCCGAGCGGGCGCCGGGTCGTCAGGTCCACGATGCGGCACTCGGTCCCCGCGACGACGGAGCCGACGGTGCCGGGGCGGTAGCGGCCGGGCCGCTGGCTGTGCGTGAGCGGGGACAGCTCGGCCATGCCGTAGCCCTGGATGACGGGCACGCCGAGCCGTTCCTCCAGGACGCGCGCCGTCTGCGGCCGCAGCGCCGATCCGCCGGACAGCACGGCGGTCAGCCGCAGCCCGTCCGGCGCCCCGCCCGCCGCCAGGCGCTCGTCGGCGGCCAGGGCGTGCAGCCGGGCGGGCAGCCCGTAGTAGTGCGTGGCCCCCGCGTCGGCGGCGGCGCCGAGCGACGCGAAGGGGTCCGGGTCCTGGCAGAGGACCTGGCACGCGCCCGCGTACAGGGCCGAGTTCAGATGCATGACGTGGTAGAGCGGCAGGTGGTTGAGGGTCACCGACGCGCCGGTCAGGCCGTGCGCGTCGGCGGTCTGCCAGGCGTTGGCGACCACGTTGCGATGGGTCAGCAGGACCCCCTTGGGGGCGCCGGTGGTCCCGGTGGTGAACTGCACGCACGCCACGTCGTCCGGCGACGCGGCGGGCCCGGCGTACGGCTGCGCCCCGGCGATCAGCTCGTGCAGGGGCACGGTGCCGGCGGGCGCCCGCCCGTGGGGGGCGTCCACGACCACGACGGTGCGCAGGGCGGGCAGCCCGGGCGCGATCCGCGTGAGGGACGCGGCGGTGGCGGCGGGTGCGAGGACGATCTCGGCGCCCGAGATGCCGAGCACATGGTGCAGCCCCTCCGGCGGGAGCAGCGGGTTGACCAGGACGACGGTGGCCCCGGCCCGCATGACCCCGTGGTACGCGGCGGCGAACTCCGGGGTGAGGGTGTGGGTGACCCCGACCCGGGTGCCGCGGCCGGCGCCCGCCGAGGAGAGCCGGCCGGCGATCCGGTCGGCGTAGGCGTCGAGTTCGGCGAAGCGCAGCACGCGGGTCGCGGTGCGCACGGCGGTGCCGTCGGGGTCGCGCCGCGCGGCGCGCCGCAGCAGTCCGTCCACCGGGAGGTCGCTGTACGGGGTGTCGCGCACCGGGGTCCCCTTCCGTCGTCCACCGGCGGCCTTTACCTCCGGATTGCCTTCACCCTCCGCCCGTGCGCTTGAGGAATCTTCGAAGAGCGCTCGATCAGCACCACGGAAGGTGACGGAGAACCGCCCGAAGACCCCTGCGGAGGAAAAGGAAGACACGATGACGGCCGACACCACGCACCTCACCGGACACGCGCCGGACACCTCGGACTTCGGTTCGCTGTACGCCGAGGTCCAGCAGTTCTACGCCCACCAGATGCAGCTCTTCGACCGGCACGACGCCGAGCGCTGGGCCGCCACCTTCACCGAGGACGCCGTGTTCAGCGTGCCCACGCTGGACAGCCCGGTGCACGGGCGCGCGGAACTGGCCGCCAACGTCCACCGCAACCGGGCCCGGCAGGAGCGCGAGGGCGGGCAGCTGCGCCACTGGATCGGCATGCTCGACGTGGACGTCCGCCCCGGCGGCGTCCTGCACACCCGCGCCTACGCCCTGGTCTTCGCGACGCCCCGGGGCGGTGTGCCGGTGGTGTCGCGGTTCTGTGTGATGGCGGACGAACTGGTCCGCTGCCGGGGCCGGCTGCGGGTCCGCAGCCGTGTGGTGTCGCGGGACGACCTCACGGCCGGCTACCCGGCCCCGGTGCTCGTCTGAGGGATGCGCGGGAGCGTCAGGCGCGGCAGACCGGCAGACCGCCGTGGTACCGCGCCATCTCCTGGAACAGCGCCCCGATGTCGAGGGGCGCGCCCGGGAGGGCGCCGCGCTCCTCCGCGTACGCCCGGTGCAGATTGGGCACCAGGCGCTCGGAGTCCAGGAGCCCGGCGTACGGGCCCGGCCCCGCCTCCCGGGCGGCGTCGTACGGGGTCAGGCCGGCGGCGACGCCCTCGCGGGCGAGCTCCTGGAGGCGGCGGAAGTACCCCGCGTCGGCGTCGAGGAGTTCCGGGCCGCCGACGGGACCGTGCCCGGGGACGACCGTGAGCGGTTCCAGGGCGCGCAGGCCGGCGAGGGCGCGCAGGGAGCCGCTGACCGAGCCCATCGGGCAGAACGGGGTGACGCCGTTCATCACCACGTCACCGGCGAACAGGACGCGCGGCCCCGGCAGCCACACCACGGTGTCACCGCAGGTGTGCGCGGGCCCCACGTGCAGGAGTTCGGCCCGCAGCTCCCCCACGTACAGCGTCATCCGCTCCTCGAAGGTGACCTGCGGGACGACGACCTCCAGGTCCCCCCAGCGCACTTCGGGCCAGAGCCCCGTCAGGTGCAGCCCCGCCGCGGCCGCCTCGTCCCGGGCCCGCGCGTGGCCGACGACGACCGCCTCCGGGAAGACGCAGTTGCCGAAGGTGTGGTCGCCGTGGAAGTGCGTGTTGACCAGGTACCGGGGCGGGCCGGCCGTCACCGCGAGGACCCGGGCGCGCAGGGCGCGGGCCCGGTCCAGGGTGGCGACGGTGTCGACCAGCGCGCTCTCACCACCGTCGGCGAGCAGCCCGGAGTTGTTCAGGCACCAGCCGCCGTCGCCCTGGACGTGGGCGTGGACACCGTCGGCGATCTCGGCGAGCAGGCCGTCCGTCATTCAGGCCGCCGACCGGGCGGCCGGCGCCCCGTTGACGAGGTCGAGGTACGCGCGCGGGGTCTGCGCCTCGTCCAGCGCCTCCTCGTCAAGCGCCAGGTCGTGGTCGCGCTCCACGATGCCGGTGACCTGGAGCAGGGCCAGCGAGTCGTAGCCCAGGTCGAGAAAGAGGGTGTCCAGGGCGGCCTCGTCCAGCGGCACGCCCTCGTCGCTGCCGGCGGCGTCGCGCAGCAGGGCGGCAAGGTCGGTCAGGTTCAGGCGGTCCACGGTGTTCCCCTCCTGGTACGGGTGTGCGTTCGGGTGGTGCTCAGAGCTGTACGGCGCTCACGCGCGGGGCGCGCGCACCACGGCCGCCGCGTTGAAGCCGCCCCGGCCCCGGGCGAGGACCAGCGCGTGCCGCAGCCGTGCCGGGCGGGGCGCGCCGGTCACCAGGTCCACCGGGCAGTCGTCGGCGAGCCGGCCGACCGGTGCGCCCGGCGGGACGACCTGGTCGCGCAGGGCGAGCAGTGCCGCCGCCAGATCGAGGGCGGACCCGCCCGAACCGAGCCGCCCGAACAGCGACTTCGGGGCCGTCACCGGCACCCCGTACGGGCCGAAGAGGGCGGTGAGCGCGGCGGCCTCGGCGCGGTCGGCGTCCCGGTTCCCGGCGGCGTCCGCGAAGACGACGTCCACGTCCGCCGCGTCGACCCCGGCGTCGGCGAGGGCGAGGCGTGCGGCGTCGAGCAGCCGGGGCGCGCCGCGTCCGGGCGCCGGGTCGAAGGTGGCGGCGCAGCCCTCGACGGTGCCGAGGACGCGGGCCCCCCTGGCGTGCGCGGCGTCGCCGTCCTCCACGACGAGCAGGGCGCCGCCCTCCCCCACGACATGCCCGGAGGCGTCGGCGGAGAACGGCAGGTAGGCGTCGGCCGGGTCGCTCCGGGTGCTCAGGCCCCCGGCGGCCAGCTGGGCGGTGAAGCCCCACGGGCACACCGTCGCGTCGAAGCCGCCGGTGAGGACGGCCCGGCCGCCCTTGCGCAGCTGGCGCCGGGCCTGGGCCATCGCGTCGAGGCCGCCCGCCTGCTCGGAGACGACGACCCCGCTGGGGCCGCGCAGGCCGTGCCGGATGGAGATCTGGCCGGAGTTGGCGGCGTAGAACCAGGCGAAGGACTGGAAGGCGCCGACGTACCGGCTGCCCTTGCTCCACAGTTCCTGCAGTTCGCGCTGGCCGAACTCGAAGCCGCCCGCGCCGTTGGCGGTGACGACGCCCATGCCGTACTCGGGCAGGGCCGACGGGTCGATGTCCGCACTGGTGAGGGCCTCGGCCGCCGCCGCGAGGGCGAGCCGGGTCACCCGGTCGGTCTGCGGAAGCAGCTTGGCCGGCACGTGCGCCGCGTCCTCGAAGCCGGTGACCTCACCGGCGAGGACGGCCGGGTAGCCGGAGGCGTCGAACCGGGTGACGGGGCCGATCGCGCGGTGCCCGCGCAGGACCGCCGACCACCAGGTCTCGGTGCCGACTCCGCCGGGTGCGGCGATCCCGATGCCGGTGACGGCCGCGGTCGCGGTACGGGCGGATACGTCTTTCTCCTGAGCGGCGACGGTCATCGGCGGGACTCCGTCCGGGGGGCGGTGAGCACCATCGCGCTCTGGAAGCCGCCGAATCCGCTGCCGACGCTGAGCACGGTGTCGGTGCGCTGCTCGCGGGCGACGAGCGGTACGTAGTCGAGGTCGCAGCTCGGGTCGGGCTCGTGCAGATTCGCGGTGGGCGGGACCGTGTCGTGCTCGATGGCCAGCGCGCACGCGGCGATCTCCAGGGAGCCGATCGCACCGAGCGAGTGCCCGATCATCGACTTGATGGAGCTCACGGGCACCCGGTAGGCGTGCTCGCCCAGGCTCGCCTTGAAGGCGGCCGTCTCGTGCTTGTCGTTCTGCTTCGTCCCCGAGCCGTGCGCGTTGACGTAGTCCACGGCGGTCGGGTCGAGCCGCGCCTCGTCCAGCGCGATACGGACGGCCTCCGCCATCTCCCGCCCGTCCAGGCGCAGTCCGGTCATGTGGTACGCGTTCGAGCGGCTGGCGAACCCCGCGATCTCCGCGTACACCCGCGCCCCCCTGCGTACCGCGTGCGCGTACTCCTCAAGCACCAGTACGGCGCTGCCCTCGCCGAGGACGAAGCCGCCCCGGGTCCGGTCGAAGGGGCGTGAGGCGGTCTCCGGCTCGTCGTTGCGCGCGGAGGTGGCCCGGATCGCGTCGAAGGAGGCCAGGGTGATCGGGGTGATCGGCGCCTCGGACGCCCCGGCCAGCATCACATCGGCGCTGCCCTCGCGGATGAGCTCCGCGGCGTGCCCGAGCGAGTCCAGGCCGGAGGTGCACCCGGTCGAGACGACGGCGACGGGGCCGAGCGCCCCGGCGTCCCGGGCGACCTCGGCGGCCACGGAACTCGGCACGAGGTAGTCGCCGAGCCGTTCCTCCGCGCGGGCCGGGTCCAGCAGCCAGTGCTCGCCGCGCTCGCTGACATGTGCGTACACCTCGTCGAGCCCGCTGCTGCACCCGACCGCGGTGCCCAGCGAGACGCCGGTGCGCTCGCCCCCGGCCGCCAGGTCGAGGCCGCTGTCGGCGACGGCCTCGCGGGCGGCGGTGAGCGCGAACTGCGCGACCCGGTCCAGGCGGTGGGCCTCGCCGGGGTCGAAGCCGTGGTGCGCGGGTTCGAAGTCGGCCTCGGCGGCGATCCGGGACCGGAACGACGTGGCGTCGAAGCGGGTGATGCGGCGGGTGGCGGTACGCCCCTCCGTCAGCAGCGACCAGAACGCGGCGGTGCCGGTGCCGCCCGGGGCGACCACCCCGATACCGGTGATGACGACCCGCCTCATCGGACACCCGCGGGCTGGGGGGCGAGCCGGCGCACCACGCGTGCGGCGCGGCCCACCAGACGGGGGAGGTCGTGGCCCCGCAGGAAGAAGTGGTCGCCGGGCACGGTGCGGACGGCGAACGGGCCGGTGGTCCAGGCGCGCCACTGCGCCATGGCCCCGGGCTGCGCCAGCGGGTCGTCCGCGCCGGCCACCGCGAGGACGGGGACCGTGAGCGGCCCGGCCGGCGAGGGTTCGCGGGCGGCCGTCCGCAGCTCGTGGGCGAGGACGAGGTCGTCGCGGAGCACCGGCAGCACGGCCTGGTGCCAGAAGTCGCCGGGCCGGGCGCGCGTGGGCAGGGCGTTGGCCTCGCCGAGCAGGCGCAGCAGCTCCTCGTCGCCCGCCCGGCACTGGTCGGCCAGGGCGGACAGCGCGTCGGGCGGCGGGCAGGCGCCGACGACGAGCAGCGCAGGCCCCGGGAGCCCCGCCTCGTGCAGGGCCCGGGTGACGCTGTACGCGACGAGGGCGCCGAGACTGTGCCCGTACAGGATGTACGGTGCTTCGCCGCCCTCGCCGGTGAAGCCGGTGAAGTGGTCCAGCTGGTCGGCGAGCAGGTCGGCGGGGCGGGTGAGGCGCGGCTCGGAGCGCCGGCGTTCGCGGCCGGGCAGCAGGTGCGGCACGGTCTCGACGCCGGGGCCGAGGCGCGGGCCCCAGCCGTAGAAGGCGGAGACGCCCGCTCCGGCGTGCGCGAAGCAGTGGAGCCGTACGGGCCGTTCGTCGGACATGGGCCGTCCTCTCGCGTAGGAGTCCGGGCCCTCGGCCTGGGCCCTCCCCGACCGCAGCCTGGCAACTCCCACTCGAACGGTGCTGGACCTCGGCTCAGGCCGCGTACAGATCGAACGTGGACAGCCCGCGCCGCCCGCTGAGCACGTCGAGCGCCGGGTCGACGGTGAGCATGGCCCGGTGCAGCCGCTGCATCTGCGGCGACGGCTCCACGCCCAGCTCCTCCACGAGGCGCAGCCTCAGCCTGCGGTAGACGTCGAGGGCGGTGGCCTGCCGGCCCGACCGGTAGAGGGCGACCATCGCCTGCGAGTGCAGCCCCTCGTGCTGGGGGTGACGCATGATCAGGTCGGTGAGTTCGGCGAGGACCTCGGTGTGCCGGCCGCAGCGCAGATCCGCGTCGATGCGCCGTTCGACGGTGACCAGGCGCGACTCCTCCAGCCTCATCACCTCGATGTCGAGGACGGGGCCCAGCCGTACGTCGACCAACGCCGAGCCCTGCCACATGGCGAGCGCCTCGCCGAACAGCGACGAGGCCCGGACGTCCTCGCCCCGGTCGAAGGCGCCGCGACCGGCCGTCACCAGCTCCTCGTAGCGGTGCACGTCGACGGCGTCCGGCGGGACCTGGAGCAGATAGCCGCCGTGCCGGGTGGCCAGGACCTCCTTGGCGGCGCCGGGGATGTCGGGCCCCATCGCGGTGCCGAGCCGGCGGCGTAACTGGAGGATGTACGTCTGGAGGGTGGTCATGGCGCTCTGCGGCGAGTTGCTGCCCCAGATCTCTTCCATGAGGGTGGGCACGGGCACGACGCGGCCCGGGTGGAAGGCGAGCAGCGCGAGGAGCTGTCGCGGCTTGCCCGCGGTGGGCACGATCGACATCCCGTTGACCTCGGCACTCAACGGACCCAGAACCTGTATGCGCACGGTGGCCTCCCCAAGGACCCGGCCGGGGTGGGCCCGGCCGTGATCGCGTGCGCCGGCGCCTTCGCCCCCGTGGCCGAAAGCCGTCGGCGCCAGGCACGCTAGCCCCGGGCACACCGTGCGCCTCATTCTCTCGATCAGTGTTCGAGCAGCCCTCCAAGCAGGCATTGCGGCCGGATTGCGGCCCCGGGGCGCCGCCTCAAGAACACGCGGACGACGGCTGGAGGGGCACTCGGGCGGTCTCCCCCGGCCATCGGGTGGTCGTTACCGTCCATGCCGTGACCGGATTCCGAGGGAGAGCCACCCGATGAGCGTCCTCGCCACTCCGCGCCCGGAGGCGGCGCGGTCCGCCGCCGCGCACAGCCCCGTGGAGTTCCGGCTGCTGGGTCCGGTCATGGTCCACGACGCCACCGGGGGCGCGGACATCGTCCCGGCCGGCTCGAAGCAGCGGGCGCTGCTCGCCGCGTTCGTCACCCACGCCGGGGTGCTGCTCGACGTGGACCGGCTGGCGGCGGAGCTGTGGGACGGCGCACCTCCCGGGAACGCGGCGAACGCCCTTCAGGCCCATGTGGCCCGGCTGCGGCGGCTGCTGCCCGCGCCCGGGGACTACGGCCATGCGTGGATCAGCACCCTGCCGACGGGCTACCTGCTCGACCTGGGCGGCGCCTCCACCGACGTCCAGCGCTTCACCCGGCGCTCGGCCGAGGGGCGGGCGGCCGTCGCCACCGACCCGGCCCGGGCGGCGAAGCTCCTGCACGGCGCCCTGGAGTTGTGGCGCGGACCGGCGTTGCAGGACTGCCGCCGGGGGCCGGTGTGCGCGGCGGAGGCCGACCGGCTGGACGAGATGCGGCTCACCACGCTGGAGGCCCTGCACGAGGCACGCCTGCGCTGCGAGCGGCACGGCGAGTGCATCGGCGACCTGGAACGGCTCACCGCCGACCACCCGCTGCGCGAGCGCTTCTACGACCTGCTCATGGTGGCCCTGTACCGCAGCGGCCGTCAGGCGGAGGCCATCGGCGTGTACGAGCGGGCCCGGCGCCGCCTGGTCGCCGCCCTCGGCATCGAACCGGGCCCGGCGCTGCGCGGCCGCCTGGAGTCGGTGCTCACCCACTCCCCCGGCCTCGTGGCCCCCGGCGTCCTGGACGAACTGGACCGGCTGCGCCGCCGGGTGGACGAGCTGGGCAGGCAGCAGCTGGAGCTGACCCGCCGGCTGAACGCGGCGACGGCGGGCCCTCAGGCGGTGGCGAGGTGAGCGGCGAGCGCGGTGAGGTCCGGGTGGTCGTGGAGGACGACGGCCCGCTCCCGTAGCCCGTACAGCCGGTTGACCGCCGTCATGAACTCCGCGCCCGCCCGGGCGTCGACGCCCAGATCGCTGAACGGGGTGCACGGGTCCAGGTCCCACGGATCGCAGGCCAGGATCTGCGCCAGCTCCTCGCGCAGCTCGTCGGCGGACGGCAGGAGCCGGCACGGCGGCGCGGCCGGGGCGGCGACGGGCGCGGGGGCCGGCCCGCACCGCGCCTCCCGCGCCACATATACGGCGAACGCCTCCGGGCTGGGGTGGTCCAGGACGGCCGCGCCCTTGATGGCCGTGCCGAAGCGGGCGTTGACGGTCGCCACGAACTCGGTGCCGAGCAGCGAGTCCAGGCCGATCTCCGGGAACGGCTGCCAGGGGTGCAGGGTGCACGCGTCGCGCCGGGTGACGTCGGCCAGCAGACCGATCAGCGTGGCCAGGACATCGGCGGGGGCGGAGTACATGTCACGCGGCCCGCACGGCCTCGGCGCGGGGCCGTGGCGGCGCCGTACGGTAGCGGCCGGTCCGCCCGGGGCCCACGAGCACCGGCAGCAGCAGCTGCCACAGCGCCCCGCCGTCCCCCGGCCCCGGCCCGGCGGTCCGATCCCCGGGCGGCGCGATCCCGTACAACAGGCCGGCAAGCAGCGCCTCGGCGCCGTCGCCCCGGGCGTCCCCGCTCAGCTCCCCGGCCGCGTCGGCCTCGTCCAGCAGGCGCCGGGCCTCGGCGAGCCACGCCCGGCGCAGGCCGCCGATGCCGGCAGGACCGGCCACACCGTCGTCGGCCAGCCGGAACGCGGCCCGGGCGACCGGGTCCTCGCGCCGGGCCAGGGTCAGCCAGTGCGTCAGGTCGATGAGGTGCTGCACCGGCCCGTCGCCGGTGGCCCGCCGCTCGTCCAGGAACTCCCCGAGCCGGGTGCGGCCGTGCAGCGCCACCGCGTCGGCCAGCGCCTCCTTCGACGGGAAGTGGAAGTACAGCGCGCCCTTGGTCACGCCCGCGGCGGCGGCGATCTGGCCGAGCGTGGCGCTCGCGTACCCGCTCCGGGTGAACAGCTCCGCCGCCGCGTCGACGAGCCGGCGCCTGGTGCGTTCCGACCTCTCCTGCATGCAGCCCTCCCAGGACCATGGGACCCTCGCTCAGCCGACCTGGGTCAGCCGCTCGCCGGTGTCGGCCGCGGCCGTCCCGGGTGCCGGTGCGGACCCGGCCCTCAGAATGGAGCGCTGCAGTCGTTGCAGCCCTGCGGATGGCTCGAGCCCCAGCTCACCGACGAGCCTGGCCCGCAGCCGGTGGTAGGCGTCCAGCGCTTCGCTGCGCCGGCCCGAGCGGTGCAGGGCGACCATGTAGTGGGCGTGCAGGTTCTCGTGCGTGCGGTAGCGGCTGACCAGGACCGTGAGTTCGCTCAGCAGCTCGCGGTGGCGGCCGAGGCGCAGGTCGGCGTCGATGCGCTGGTCGAGGGCGCACAGCCAGGTCTCCTCCAGGCGCCGGAGCTCCATGTCCAGCCGCGGCCCCGTCCGGACGTCCACGAGTGCGGACCCGGTCCACAGCGCGAGCGCGTCCCGCAGTTCGCGTGCGGCGCGCGGGAAGTCGCCCGCGTCGCTGGTGCGGTAGCCGCAGCCGACGAGCCGCTCGAACTCGCGGACATCGACGGTGCCGCCCGAGGTGTCCAGCAGGTACCCGCCGGGGGCGGTGACCAGGACGTCCTTGGCGGTACGCGACGAGGCGTCGGCCGGGGCGCGTTCCAGGGCCGCGGCGATGAGCTCGCGTACCTGCAACACGTAGGTCTGCAAGGTGGTACGGGCGCTGCGCGGCGGATTCCCGCCCCACAGCTCGTCGATCAGATCGGGTACGGAGACGACCCGGTCGGCGTGCACGGCCAGGAGCGCCAGTACCTGCCGGGCCTTCGGCGCCGTCGGGGCGACCGAGATCCCGCCCTCGGTGACGACCAGCGCGCCCAGTACTTCGATGTCCATGGTGCTCCCCCTTTTCACGCATGAGTCATCAGCGAAGCTAAAAACAGGGCACGCGGTTTGTCAATACCAAACCGCGTGCCCGGTTTACAAGGGAGCTCCAGGAAGCCTCTACTGCGGGGGGTTGCCGTGCTTGCGGGCCGGCAGGTCGGCGTGCTTGGTGCGAAGCATCACGAGCGAGGCGATCAGGACCTCGCGCGTCCCGGCCGGGTCGATGACGTCGTCCACGAGCCCCCGCTCGGCGGCGTAGTAAGGGTGCATCAGCTCGGTCCTGTACTCCTTGACCATGCGGGCACGCATCGCCTCGGGGTCCTCGGCCTCCGCGATCTGCCGCCGGAAGATGACGTTGGCGGCGCCCTCGGCGCCCATGACCGCGATCTCGTTGGTGGGCCAGGCGTAGGTGAGGTCCGCACCGATCGACTGCGAGTCCATGACGATGTAGGCGCCGCCGTACGCCTTGCGCAGGATCAGCGAGATACGGGGCACGGTGGCGTTGCAGTACGCGTACAGCAGTTTGGCGCCGTGCCGGATGATGCCGCCGTGCTCCTGGTCCACGCCGGGCAGGAAGCCGGGCACGTCGAGGAGCGTCACGATCGGGATGTTGAAGGCGTCGCAGAGCTGCACGAAGCGCGCGGCCTTCTCGGACGCCTCGATGTCCAGCACCCCGGCCAGCGACTTCGGCTGGTTGGCGACGATGCCCACCACCTCACCGCCCAGCCGGGCCAGGGCGCAGATGATGTTGCGCGCCCAGTGCTCGTGGACCTCCAGGTACTCGCCGTCGTCCACCAGCTCCTCGATGACCTCCGCCATGTCGTACGGGCGGTTGCCGTCCACCGGCACCAGGTCGAGGAGGGTGTCCGAGCGGCGGTCGGCCGGGTCGGCGGTCGGTGCCACGGGCGGGTTCTCGCGGTTGTTCTGCGGGAGCAGGGACAGCAGGTAGCGGACCTCGGCGATGCAGGTCTCCTCGTCGTCGTACGCGAAGTGCGCGACGCCCGAGGTCTCGGCGTGGACGTCCGCGCCGCCCAGGCCGTTCTGGGTGATCTCCTCGCCGGTGACCGCCTTCACGACGTCCGGACCGGTGATGAACATCTGCGAGGTCTCGCGCACCATGAACACGAAGTCGGTGAGCGCCGGGCTGTAGGCCGCACCGCCCGCACAGGGGCCGAGCATCACGCTGATCTGCGGGATCACGCCCGAAGCCTTGGTGTTGCGCTGGAAGATCCCGCCGTACCCCGCAAGGGCCGAGACACCTTCCTGGATACGGGCGCCGGCGCCGTCGTTCAGGGAGACCAGCGGCGCACCGGCCGAGATGGCCATGTCCATGATCTTGTGGATCTTCGTCGCGTGGGCCTCGCCCAGTGCCCCGCCGAAGATCCGGAAGTCGTGCGCGTACACGAAGACCGTCCGGCCCTCGACCGTGCCCCAGCCGGTGACGACACCGTCGGTGTACGGCTTCTTCGCCTCCAGGCCGAAACCCGTCGCCCGGTGGCGGCGCAGCTGCTCCACCTCGTGGAACGAGCCCGGGTCGAAAAGGAGCTCGATGCGCTCGCGCGCCGTCAGCTTGCCCTTGGCGTGCTGCACCTCGGTCGCCCGGTCACCGGGCCCGCGCTCCGCCGCCGCGTGGATCTCGCGCAGTTCCGCCACGCGGCCACGGAGACCGGCCTGCCCCAGCAGTTCCGGGACGGGGGAAGTGGTCATCGACATGTCGTCAGGTCCCTTCCTGGAATGCGTTGCCGCACTATCGCCAGCTGCGCGGAGCTCGGTAGACGGGCTCCGGGCTCCATCCCAAAACGCGCCCGGCCGGGGCCTCGTCCCGCTGCCCGCCGGCTTCCGCGCGCAGGGCGAGCAGCACCACCGTGAGCGCGGCGAGCTCCTCCTCGGTGGCCCGTCCGCGCTCGATGCGCAACGCGGACACTGCCGGTTCCGGACCGCCCATACCCCACCTCCAGCGTTTACGGCAGCATCGGCCACCCCGCTGGAGCACCGCTCCGGCTCCACTGGAGAGCCGCTCGACAACCGCTCAACGGCTCCCCGCGCGGACGGACTTCAACCCGGTCGCCAGCGCACCGGCACAGGCCGGGCCGCTGCCGACCCCCGTCATGACGACGGCCGTGACCGTGCCCTCGTCGGCCGCGCACGCCATCTCGTACGCGGCCGCGCCCCCCGGCCCCGCGCCGCACAGCACCAGCCGCCCGGACCCCAACAGCGAGGGCAGCGCGGAAGGGTCACCCGGCCGCGCCGCCCGCAGGCTCACGATCCGTTCCGGGCCCCGGTGATGGCGTACCAGGGCCTCGTACGCACCCACGGGCACACCCGGGGTCCGCACCAGCACGATCGTGCCGGCCGCCGGGTCCCCGGCGCGCAGCACCACCACGTCGGGCCCCTCCGGCACGGGCGGACGGGGCAGCACACGGGGCACCTCCAAGCCCTGGAGGAGTTCGAGGAGATCGCCGACGGCGGACTGCGGATCGCGGTGGTCCGGCAACGACCTCAGCAGGCGCACGCAGTGCGCCAGCAGCGCGGACGCGTCCACGTCCCCCAGGCACCGGCGGTCGTAGCGCACCGTGAGGGCCAGCCCGCCGTCCGCGTCGTGCCGGGCCGCGAGGGTGAGCGGCAGTCCGGGGTGGGCGCTGATGCTGCGTGGGGCGTCCACCTCGACGTCCTGGGCACGCAGCTCCGCAAGCAGCGCCGCGGGCAGCTCGACCCGGTTGTCGAACACGATGCCGGTCTCGAAGAGTTCGGTGTCGGGGTTCCGGCCGGTCCAGACCCGGACCCGGTCACCCGGCACCCAGGCGTGGACGGCCAGGTCCAGCGCGGCGTCGCGCGCCTGCCCGAGGAGACCGGCCACCGGGTCTGCGGGATCGACGGTGACCGTCATCGGCAACGGGTTGCCCAGCAGCCCCGGAATGCCCGCGGCGCCCTCCATCGGAATGTCCCGGGCCGACAGATGCACGCCGAAGCTGACCGGCACCGGGCCGACCGCACCGGCCGCCCGGTACAGCAGCAGCGCCCACACGGCGTGCAGGGCGCTGGACTCCCCCGCCCCGCGCATCGCGGCCCAGGTGCGCAGCCGGGTGGTCTGGGGCGGCCGGAGCCGCCGGTGGACGCGTCCGGTGCCGAGGGGCCCGGCCGGGGACCCGTCGTCCGGGACCTCGGGCGCGGCCGTCTCCGGGGGCGCGGTGGCCGTCGCCCAGTAGGCGCGGGCGCCCTCGGTCCGCTGCCGGGCCAGCCACCGGGCGTGGTCGCGCACATCGGGGCGCCGCTCGCGTCCCGGCAGGGCGCCCCCGCGGGTGTACGCCCGGTAGAACTCCCGCAGCAGCAGGTGGACGCCGCGCTCGTCCAGCAGCGCCCGGTGGTAGGTGAGCAGGACCCGGGTGGGCGCGCTGGTGCCCCCGGGGCGGGGCGGCCCGTCCATCAGGGTCACGCGCAGCAGGCCGGGGCGGTGCGGTGCGAAGCCGCGCAGGCGGTCGCGCTCGATCAGGTCGCTCCAGGAGACGGCGCCGTGTGCGAGGTGGGCGACGTCGATCGCGGCCCAGTCGTGCAGCACCAGGCGGGGCAGGTGCGTCCAGTCGAAGGCCGCCCGCAACACGGACTCCCGGTCCGCGACGGACAGCCAGGCGGCGGTGAACCGGGCGAGGTCGACCGGCCCCGTCCAGTTCCAGGCGACCTGGCCGACATGCCCGCCCGCCGGCTCCTCGACGGCCGCGCGGATGAGGTCCTGCTGGTGTCCGGCCACCGTGACGGTGTCACGCGCGCCGCCCGCCAGCGCCAGGACGTCGGCGAACACCGCTGCTCCGGGCCGGGCCGGACCACCCTGCGCGTGCGCGACGCGCAGGGTGAGGCGTCCGGCGCCGGACGCCTCCGCCGTCACCGTGTACGCGTGACGCTGGGTCACCCGAGCCGCCACCGCCTCGGCCAGGCCGGGGTCGAGGGGGCCGCACAGCTCCGCCTCGACGGACGGGCCGGAGGCGGCCGGCACGGGTGCGAGGACCACCGCAAGCACCAGATCGTCACTCATCGGGCCCCTGATCCCGCGTGCGCCGCATCACTTGCCCTCCCTCAGCCGGTACGGCTGCCCTCTCAGGCGAGCCGTACTCCGCTCGCCCCCGCGACGCCCTCGGGCCGGGCCATGAGAATGGAACGCTGCAACTTGGCCAGCGCGGGCGAGGGTTCGAGCCCGAGCGTGCGGACCAGCGTGGAGCGCAGCCGCTGGTAGGCGTCCAGCGCCTCGCCGCGCCGCCCGGAGCGGTAGAGGGCCAGCATGTACTGGCCGCACAGGCTCTCATGGGTGGAGTACCTGCTGAGCAGGACGGTGAGTTCGGAGAGCAGTTCGCGGTGGCGGCCCAGCCTGAGGTCGGCCTCGATGCGCTGGTCCAGGGCGCACAGCCGGCTCTCCTCCAGCCGCTTGATCTGGGTGTCGAGGTGCGGCCCGGTGTGGACGTCGGCGAGCGCCGGGCCGGTCCACAGGGCGAGCGCCTCGCGCAGCAGCCGCGCGCCCTCGGGGAAGTCCTCGGCGTCCATGGCCCGGTATCCCATGCCGGCCAGCCGCTCGAACTCCTGCACGTCGTGGCCGCCTTCGCCGCCCTTGAGTAAGTAGCCTCCGGGGACGGTGAGCAGGACGTCCTTGGCGGTGCGGGTGTCGTCGCCGTGCTCTTCGAGCGCGGCGGTGATCAGTTCGCGCAGCTGGAGGATGTAGGTCTGGAGGGTGGGCCGGGCGCTGCGCGGCGGCTCGCTCCCCCACAGCTCCTCGGTGAGGGTGCCCACGGGCACCACCTCGTCGGCGTGCAGGGCCAGCAGGGCGAGCACCTGCCGGGGCTTGGGCGCGGTCGGTGTGATCGAAGCGCCCATTTCCCGCACGGCGAGCGTGCCGAGTACGTCGATGTCCACGCGGTCTCCCCGTCATCCCCTGGCCGCCGGAACGGCCTGGAACTTCTGCTGACGGAACGATTTAAAAACAGCACGGGCGGTATGTCAATACCAAACCGTGCGCCCTGTTTAGTCTCGCGCGGACCGCCAGCGATCCTTGAGGGACGGCCGCCTTGATCCGATAAATTTCCCCAAAAGGGACAAAAAGAAGGAGATTGGGGCGCCCAAGGGGGTCCGCGTCGAGGCAATGAAGGCCCGAATTACCAGACCGAGTGGACTGTTTTACGAGGTGGAGGCGCTGCCGGCAACGCGCCGGAGGCCCGGCGGCAGCGGGCGGCCCGGTGCACGGAAGCGTCCTGCCCGGGCCTGCGGCGCTACTCCGCCGGAGTCAGCCGCGGCAGGGCGAACGACCACAGCTGGACCAGCCGCTCCGCGGACCGCCAGTACCGGTCGGCCGCACCGAGGGTTTCCAGGCCGAGCGTCGCCGCCACGATGACCACCGCCGCGTCCTCGGCCGAGACGTCCTCGGCCAACTCCCCGTTGGCGCGGGCCTGGACGAGGGCATTGCGCACCCACTCGTACCACCAGTCGTGGAGCTTGGCCTCGCTCTTGCGCGAGGGATCGCCGCCCAGCCGGAAGCCCGCGCGCACGACAGGATCGTCGGTGACCGCGTCCATCAGCCGGCCCACGGCGGCGACGAGCGCCTGGAGCCGGCCGCCCTTGGCGGTGCGCGCGCTCTCCTCGGTCAGCGCGAGGGCGGACTCCGCGGCGGCGTCCTCCACGGCGGACGCCAGCGCGTCCTTGTTGGGGAAGTGGAAGTGCAGGGCGCCCGAACTCACTCCGGCCCGGCCGCTGATGACCGGGAGCGTCGCCATCGCGTACCCGTCGGCGCCGAAGACCTCCGCCGCGGCCGAGATGAGGGCCTGACGCGTCACAGCCGCTCGCGCCTGCTTCACCATCGTGTCCTCCTCCGGGCGGGGCGGGGGAAGCGGCGTAAAACCGTCCGATTCACCCTGGATTCTCCATACTGACTCGTGCACACCCTAGCAAACCGCACGGCTGGTTGGTTTAGTGCCGCAGCGTGCGCCTCGCGGTGTTCAGCTGATCATTTTGCATGCGGCCGGGGGGCCTCGTGAGCTCCGACCTTGGAAACAGTTGGTTTCTCCAGCCGTTCTCCCCGAAAAATGCACCGCGAACCAACAAAAGAAACCGTCCGATAGGTTTCTTATTCCCCCAGCCCCGGCGGCGGTCGCTAGCAGCACGAGGCGTTATGCGGCTTATGTCTGCTTTCCTGCGCTATTGCAAGGGCGCATATGCCTGCCGGAGACAGTGAAACGGAATAAGATATTCAAGTAAACGCTCAGCTCTTGGTAAACTCTTTACTTTTGGGCCGATTGAAGAAAACCGGTAGGTCCGTATCTTAAGTGGCGTCGCCGAACACAGGTTTCATGTCCAGACGGGGGCCCCAATGAGTCTCACCACCGCTGAAGCCAGAACCGCACTCCCGGCCGCACCGCGGCTGACCAGCACGGTCGCGAAGGAGTACGTACACCGCGACTCCGTCGCGGAGGTGTTCCTCACCGGATGCGACTCCCGGGACGGGATGAGCTTCGCGCTGACCGGCCAATGGCCTCGCGCCCACACCATGTTCCGGAGCCAGGACGGCACGAGTCACGACCCGCTGCAGATCGCGGAAACGTTCCGGCAGGCGGGCATCTACGTCTCCCACGTGGAGCTGGGTGTGCCGCTCGGCCACAACTTCGTGATGTCGAGCATCACGTACACGGCCGATCCCGAGAACCTGCGCATCGCCTCGGGCCCCACCGACTTCGACCTCGACACCCGGTGCACGGACATCGTCCGGCGCAGGGGCATCGCCAGCCGCGTCGCCTTCGAGTTCGCGCTCCGCCGGGGCGGCCGCTCCCTGGCCGGCGGCACCGGTCAGATCTCCGTGATCCCCCCGGCCGTCTACAACCGGTTACGCCAGAACCGCGCCGCCCAACCGCCCGTCACCGCACCGCACCCGGCCCGCGAACCGCTGCCGCCGGCCGTCGTCGGACGGCCGTACACCACGGATGTCGTGCTCTCCCCCGCCCCCGGCTCCGCACCTGGCGGAAGACCGCGCTGGCTGCTCACCCCGGACCTCGACCACCCGATCCTCTTCGACCACAAGGGCGATCACGTGCCCGGCATGGTCCTGCTCGAAGCGGCCCGCCAAGCCGCCTGTGCCGTGATGGCGCCCCGGACGTTCACCCCGGCCGCCGCCACCAACGACTTCCACCAGTACGCCGAACTCGACCGGCCCTGCTGGATCGAGGTGACCCGGGTGGAACGCGAACCCGGCAACATGGTCACGATGGAGATCACCGGGCACCAGGACGGCAAGAACGTCTTCACCTCGGTGCTCACCGGCCCGGTCGACTAGGCGGACCCTACCCGCCGCCCGGGACCTCGCCCGCCCCCATGAACAAACCGGATGTCCTGTTCGGATGGATGAACGGAAGCCACCGGTACGGAGAACAACCGGTACCGCCTTGGGTCGCTGACCCGCCCCCGCGGCGAACCAGCAGGTCACGTCCGTACGCGCCGCACCACAGCGACCGAAGCGACCGAAGAACCCGCTCGCGCCTGTACGCGGGAGGCCGCCCCCGCGAGAGGGCCGCGTCCCCCCGCGTACAGGCGGGCCCGACAGCCCCTTCGCGACGCCCCGTCAGAGGTCGAAGGCGACGTGCTCCAGGTCGGTGTACTCCACGAGGAGCCCTTGCGCCCGGCGCCCGGCGTCCTTGAAGTAGATCTCCTGCAATCCCTCGGCGGCGACCTCCTGGAGCTGACGGTCGCTGCCGCCCTGCTCCCGGAGTTCGAAGAGCCGGGCCGCGTACGCCGGCGGGAGCGCCACGGTGAGGTGGCGCAGCCGGGCGTCGTCGGTGGAGCCGGGCGCCGCCGTGTAGCCGAACCGGGCCCGGGTGTCGATGACGATGCCGCCGGTGGTGGCCGCGGCCTTCCGGGCCTTCGCCTGGATCTGCGGCTGCCAGCGCTGCTTGACCTCCCGTTCCATGCGGGCGGCCAGCTCCGGGCGGGGCTTCTTCAGCTGGTCGCGCACGTACCGCTCGACCGTGCGCTGGGTGATCCCCAGGAGCGCGGCGGCGGCCCTGGTGCCCTTGAGCTGCTTGACGAGGTACCGCATCTGCGCACCGGCCGACTTGGGCGCGGGCCGGGTGAACGCCCGCTGGACCGCCTCGTCGAGACCTTCCCCGACCGTGTTCATCGGCTGGTTCCCCTACTCTCCGTCGTCCTTGGCGGTGACTGCGCCGTCCTTGATGTACCGGGCCAGGTTGAGTTCAGGACCGTACTCCTCCCGGACCGCCTCCGCCCACAGCGTGGTCTGCGAGCCCTCGTGCTTCACCATTCCCGGGCTGACCCCGAGCCGGAAGCCCCCGGGCAGCGGTTTGCCGTCCCGGTACGGCAGGAAGTCCAGCGGCGAGGGCCCGTCGGAGGCGTACACCGCGCAGTCCGAGAGCACGGCGACCGGGTACTGGCCCGTCGCGGCCGCCATCCGGACCATCTTGCGGTGCATGTTGATCCGGGCCCGCGAGATGACGGCGGCCCGGATGTCGGGGCGCCAGGTCGGCCGGCTCAGCGCGGGCCACGGCTTGCCGGGCCGCCACCCGCCGCCGCGCGGCCGCTCCCTCAGCTTGCCGATGCCGCCCTTGACCGTCGCCTTGACCGCCGACAGCACGACCGCCAGCTGAGGATCACGGTCCCGGTACCCCTCCATCGCCGCCAGGAACGCGTCGGGCGCCAGCCCGTCCCCCACGCCCAGGTCCGCCATGGTCGCCACGTACGCGTCGCGCAGCCGCTTGTACCAGCCGTCCAGGTAGCGCCCGTTGGCCGGGCGCACCCACGCCTCGACGGGCGTCACCTCGTAGCCGAGCTCCACCGCGTACGCCACGGTCGGCGTCGCGTACCAGGCGAGGCCCTCCGGGCGGTCGCCCTTCGGAGTGAAGGGGCTGGGCAGCAGGTCCCCGTCGATCCGCCGCCACTCCTTGCCGATCACCACGTGCGACGGGTCGACGTGCGACAGGTCCACCAGCCAGGAGCCGGGCAGCGCCGGGTCGAACGTCGGGCTGTTCACGTACTCGGGCGCCCCCAGGCCGACGACCGCCCCGTTGGCGGCCGCGCCGAAGGCGAGGTTGACGTCGATGCCGACCAGATGGCGCCTCAGGCACTCGTCGTCGGTGAGGGGCCGCGCCCAGTCGTACGCCTCCTCGAACAGCATCTCGGCCGGGCCGCGCTGGTGGAAGCGGGGCAGGTCCGCGAGGAGCGGGTGCCCGTCGGGGGCCTCACAGGGGGCGCACTCGACGGGCTCGGAGCCCAGTGAGCCGGGGTTGCGCTCGCTGTGCCGCTTGCCGTCCGCGTCGGGCGCGCTCGCCCGGGTCGGCGGGTGCAGCGAGGTCATGAGTTCGAGCCCGGTGACGGCGGTGGAGCCCCGGGGCGTCATCACGCGCGACGCGTACGTTCCCAGCAGCCGTACGAGTTCGGCCGGCGGGAGCTGCGAGGCGCCGTTCCAGTGGCGGACGTCGAGCGCGTTCCAGGCCGGGACGCAGAGCTGGACGCAGCTGCGGCGCGAACCACGCGCGGGCCGGTAGATCCGGGCCCACGGACCGAACCCGCGCCGGGTCAGCTTCCACTCCGCCCGCGCCAGCTGCTTGAGCACCTTGTGGTCCTCCGGCAACCTCCCGGCCAGGCCCTCCTCCCGCGACAGTCGTACGGGCAGCCCGAAGCGCTCGCACGCCGCCTCGGTGAGGACGAGCAGCGGATCGGCGTCCTGCCCGCTGGGGTGCAGCCGCTCGGCACCGAGGTGCGCCTCACCGAGGGCCCATTCGACCAGGGCGGGCAGCGACTTGGCGGGCACGTCGAGCACCAGCCCACCCACGCAGTAGGCGACCACCTCACCGCCGTCCGCGTCGACAACGGCAAGCGGCCCGTGCTCGTACGGAGAGGCGCCGCTCCTGGGCGTGCGAGGTACGGGGACGGGGCCGGCGGGTGCGACGACGACGGATTCGTTTTCGGCGGGCGCGGCTTCGGCGGGCTCCTCGACAGCGGGTGCGGCGGCCTCGGCGGCCTCCGCGACCGGCTCGGCCGTCTCCTCCTCCGGATACCGCGCGGCAAGCCCCTCCAGCAACCGGGCGTACGCGGCGCGCTTGGGCGGCCGGGGCTCGCTGCGCCCGGACTCCCAGTTGCCGACCGACTCGCGGCGGCTCTTCAGCGCCTTCGCGACCTGGTCCTGGCTCAACCCGGCGGCCTCGCGCAGCCGCTTGCGTTCGGCCGGCGGCGGCAGCGGGTCCTGCGCGATCTGCTCCAGCAGCGCGTCGACCGCGCTGAACAGCAGCTGCTCCTCTTGGGACAAAACGATCACCTCGTGCACCACCCTATCGAACCACTCACCGGAACACTCATGGATGTCACACGGATTGCGCATGCCGGGTCGGTGTCACTGGAGCTGGGGTTCAGCCCGGCTGGAGACGACCGGACTGTTTTCCCACATCCGGCGACCGGACCGGAGCGACCGGGGGTCCGCTCGGTAGCTGGAGCTCCGGAAAGGGAACCGCAGGTCACGCGCCCGACCGGGTCGCAGAGCGACCGAAGCGACCCATGGGTCAGATATATGCGGCCATTGGCGTGTGCGCGCGTGTGCGTCATATATGGAGAGCTTCGGTCGCTTCAGTCGCTTTTCCGTCGACCGTACGGCGATGACCTGGGGGTTCACGGACGCCGCACGGAGCGACCGAGCGACCGGGGACCGTGCGCGGTCCGGTCATCAGTAGCTCGGGGCACCTTTAGGCGGGTCCATCCGTTCTGCCGCATGGACCTCTTCTTCCCCGGGGGTTTCGCTAATCTGATTTTGCGAGTTGAGTCGCTTCAGTCGCTGATGGGGGAAGTGAATGGCAGCTGAACTGCGGGTCTCGCGCGGCGACTCACGGCAGTTCACGGGGTCTGAGCCGGTCGCCGCGCAGCCTCTGACGACAGCGTGGTGGTGTGCGCGCCAGGGGTGGCCGGTTCATCCCCTTGCGCCGGGCCGCAAGACACCGGTGGCCAACTGCGAGGCGTGCCGCCGCCCGGACCACGACCGCGCCCGGTGCGGCTGTCTGCGTGCGGGCCACTGGTGCCACGGGTTCCACGCCGCGACGCTCGACCTCGACCGGATCGGGCAGTGGTGGGGCGTCCGCCCGGACCTCGGGGTCGGTGTGGCCACCGGCCCGGCGGGCCTCGTCGTCATCGACATCGACGCACACGCCCGCGAACTCCCGCGCCGGGAACGCCTGTTGCCGGGCGTGGGGATAGCCACCGGGATCGACCTGACCGGCCTGGCCAGCGGCTTCCACACCCTGGGGCTGCTGGCCGCCCTGCGCGGCGCCACCAGCCCCGCGGACGACGCGTCCACGCTCCGGGTCCGCACCCCGTCGGGCGGCATGCACGTCTGGTACCGCAACGACGGCGGCCACCGCTGGCAGTGCTCGGCCGGTTCGAGCGGCGGCCGGGCCCTCGCCTGGCAGGTCGACGTCCGGGCGCACGGCGGGTACATCGTCGCGCCCGGCACCGTCACCGAGGCCGGGGCCTACCGCCCGGTCGGAGCCGTACGCACCCCCGCCCCACTGCCCGCCTGGCTCGCCCGGGAGCTCCAGCGCACCGGCCACCTGCCCGCCACCCCCGCGCCGGGGCCCAGACCCGTGCCGCCCCGGGCCCGGCAGGCGGTGCTCGCGGCGGGCGGCAGATCCGACGCGCCGGGCGAGCGCCTGCTGACGGGCCTTCTTGCCGAGGTCGCCGCCTGCGCGTCCGTCCCGGAGGGCGCCGCGTTCTCCGAGAAGCTGAACCGGGCCGCGTACACGGCGGGCGGTCTCGTCGCCGCCGGGCACGTCTCCGAGGACGACGCCGTACGGGCGCTGCGGGAGGCCGCCGGTCTGGCTCGCCCGGACCAGGAGCGGCGGAGCCTCGCCATCATCCGGGGCGGGCTGGGCGCGGGACGGCTGCGGCCGCTGGCCCTCGGGGGGCGCGCGTGAGTGCGGACCAGGACAGAGTGCTGCCCTCGCCCTCCTTCGACGTACGGGCCGTGGCCGCGCAGATCCTCGCCCAGCCCGTACCGCAGCCCCGGCAGCGCGACGACGCCTCCACGCCGTACGCCACGTCGGACGGGCTGCTGCCCGACACCCTCACCGACCGGGGCAACGCCAAGCTGTTCGTCCGGCTCTACCGCAACGACTACCGGCATGTGCCCGGCATCGGCTGGTTCCGCTGGGACGGCACCCGCTGGCAGTTCGACGAGGACGACACCGTGATGTGGTCGGCGGGCGACCTGGCGGAATCCCTCGCCACCACCGACCCGCGCGGCGTCTTCACCCCCGTCGCGCTCCAGCAGCACCGGCGGCGCACGCTCAGCACGAGCGGGATGAACGCGATGCTGACCCAGGCCAGGTCCGCGCCGGGCATGGTCCTCAACGCGGCGCTCCTGGACGCCGATCCGTACGCCCTGTGCACTCCGGCGGGCGTGGTGGACCTGCGTACCGGCTTCATCCGCCCCGCCGAGCCCACCAAGGACTTCCACTCCCGCTCCACCTCGGCGGCCCCCCAGGCGATGCCGACACCGCGCTGGGACCGCTTCCTGGCCGACACCTTCGGCGAGGGCCCGGACGGCGAGGAGATGATCTCCTTCCTCCAGCTGCTGCTCGGCTACTCCATCACCGGTGACGTCGGCGGCCAGGTGATGCCGTTCCTGTTCGGCTCCGGCAAGAACGGCAAGTCGGTGCTGCTGGACGTCCTGATGAAACTCCTGCGGGACTACGCGGACGCGGCGCCGCCCGGCTTCCTGATGTCACGCCCGTACGAGGGCCACCCCACGGACCTCGCCGAACTGCACGGCCGGCGGGTCATCGTGTGCAGCGAGGTCAAGCCGGGCGACCGCTTCGACGAGGCCCGGGTCAAGCTGCTGACCGGCGGGGACCGGATCAAGGCCCGCCGGATGAGACAGGACTTCTTCAGCTTCGAACCGACCCACAAGATGTGGCTGCTGGGCAACCACCGCCCCGAAGTCGGCACGGGCGGCTTCGCGTTCTGGCGGCGCATGCGCCTCATCCCGTTCGAACGCGTCGTCTCGGACCACCGCAAGATCGACAACCTGGCGGACATCCTGGTCACCCAGGAGGGCCCGGGCATCCTCAACTGGCTGATCGAGGGCGCCCGCCGCTACCTGGGCGGCGACAAGGACCTCTCGGGGCCCGAGCGCGTGCGGATCGCGACGACCGTGTACGCGGAGACCGAGGACCACACCGGGCGGTTCGTCGGCGAGACCTGCCGGCTCGACGCCGGGCTCCGGGCCGAACAGGCCCAGCTCTACGCGGCGTACAAGCGCTGGTGCCAGAATGAGGGCGTTCCGGCGATTTCGTCGCGAGCCTTCGCGGCGCACATCCGCGAAGTGGTGGGGCTGGCATCACCGAAGGAAATGATCTTTTCCAACCAGCGCAAGTACTACCCGGGCATCGGCCTGCTCGCGGACGAGGAGACAGTATGAGCGCCCTCATCGCAGAAGACGAGATCGTCCACGAGGTCGACCTCGTGTGGCTTGAGGACATCACCGTGCTCGACTACGTCCGCCAGAGCCTGGACCGCCTCCCGACCCGCCGGGGCAAACCCGCCTACCACCGCGACGGAAGAATGGTCGGCTACGCCCTCCTCGGCCCGAAGGCCAAGCCGTCACGCTCCTCGGGCACCTTCCGGCGCCGGGTGTTCTGGCTGCTCCCCCACGACCGGGACACCGAACCCGACGGTCTGTACGCGCGGGGCGCTCCGGCCGAGGCCGTGGACGTACGCACGCTTGCCCCGGGCAGCAAGGGGCACAAGACCGAGCGCTCGGAGGGCGGCCCGAGGTCCTCGGCGGCCGCCCGGGAACTTCAGCCATAGCGGTACGCCCACGGCGGTTTTCGGTCCGGATCCGGGCCAGGATGGTTAAGAAACAGCACGTCCGGTATATTTCTGTGCGTCGGGGGACAACCGCGGACAGGAAGGGCACCGCCGTGCAGGGGGAACGTCTCATCCAAGCCCACGTGCTCGTCGCAGGCGGAGGCCCCGTCGGCATGCTCGTGGCGGCCGAACTCGCGGCGTACGGCGTCGACACCGTACTGCTCGAACCCAGGACCGAGGTCTCCGACCAGCCCAAGGCGACCACGCTGCACGCCCGGGCGGTGCAGTCCCTGGCCCGCCGCGGCCACCTCCCTGGTTCGACCCCGCCCTCGTACGCGGTCGAACCCGCCACCAGCGCCTTCCACTTCGCGGGGCTCCCGGGCCTGACCATCGCCGCTCCCCCGGACGAACCGGAACCGGTCCTCAAGTGCGCCCAGGCCACCCTGGAACGCCACCTGGAGGCCAGGGCGCGCGCCGCCGGGGCCCGTATCCTGCGCGGCCACCGCCTCACCGACGCCGTCCAGGACGCGGACGGCGTACGGGTCGAGGCCGAGGGCCCCGAGGGGCCGGAACACTTCCGCGCCGGGTACCTGGTCGGTGCGGACGGCGCCCGCAGCACGGTCCGCACCCGGGCGGGCATCGAGTCGGACACCTTTCCGGCGACGGTGTCCGCGCTGATGGGGACCGTGACACTGGCCGATCCGGGAGCCCTGCCCAAGGGCTGGCACCGCACCCCGCGCGGCTGGATCGTCGCCAAGCACGACGGGGACCGCACGCACCTGCGGACGCTCAACTGCGACGGTGCCCACCCGGACCGGCAACGGCCCGTCACGCTGGAGGAGCTGCACCGCGAGGTGGCCCACATCGCGGGCCGCGACATCGCGATGCGCTCCCCGCACTGGCTGAGTCGCTTCAGCGACTACGCCCGCCTGGCCCGCACCTTCGTCCAGGGGCGGGTCTTCCTGGTAGGGGACGCCGCGCACGTCCACTTCCCCATCGGCGGCCAGGGTCTGAGCACCGGCGTGCTCGACGCGCTGAACCTGAGCTGGAAGCTCGCCCTCGCGGTGCGCGGCTCGGCGGGCCCCGCCCTGCTGAGCGGCTACGACGCGGAACGCCGGCCGCTCGCCCGCCGCGTGATCGACGGCACCCTGGCCCAGCTCGCCCTGATGCGCCCCGGCCCCGAGGCGGACGCCCTGCGCACGGTGTTCACCGGCCTGCTCGCGGACGAGAGCGGCAGCGGCCACCTCAGCGGCCTGATCAGCGCCCAGGACACCGTCCTGCCCGACTCCACCGGCGCGGGCGGACCGGCCGCGGGGACATACCTCGGCAACACCGCGCTCAGCACCCCGGACGGCGACACCGACGTCATCCGCCTACTGCACGACGGGCGGCCGCTCCTGCTGCTCCTCGGCGAGAAGGCGGACCGCCACCGGGAGGAGGCCAGGGGGTGGGCGGGGGTCATGCGGACCGTGGAAGTGCGGCCCACGCCGGGCGTGCCGCACGAAGCGGTGCTGCTGCGGCCCGACGGCTACCTCGCCTGGGTCCCCGGCGACGGCAGCCTGCGACAGGCCCTGACGGCGTACTTCGGCCCGGGCACCCCGGCCGGGTGAGACCGGCGGACGAAGGGGCGCCCCGCGTCTCTCAGCTCGCCGTCTCCAGGACATCGCGCAGGTCGGCAGCCTTCACGGCCTCCGCGTACACCTTGGCGCCCCGGAATTCGGACAGGTCGAGCGAGGCCAGCACGGACGGCACCACCGCACTGGGCAGCAGATGACGCATCAGGGCGGACACCCGCACCACGAGGTCGCGGTACTCGCACACGGCCTGCGACATGGACTGGATGCCGGCGAAGGAGCCCACCATGACCTCGGCCGTCTCCTGCGGCGAGATGTGCGGCAGCAACTCGCCCTGGGCCTGCGCCTGCTGGAGCAGGTCGAGACCGACCTCGCCCCACCGCAGGAACGGGCCGCTGCGGTCGAGGTTCTGCGTCAGCTGGTCCATCGTCAGCCGGACGCCCGCCCGCACCATCGGGTCGGTCTGGAGCCGGTGCGCCTGGAGCATCACGACGTCCACGACCTCCTGCACCTTGGACGCGCGGATCGGCACGATGATCCGCTGGTCCTGCTCGGAGAGAACGCCCTGGGCCAGGTCTTCCTTGGAGTGGAAGTGGAAGTACAGCGCGCCCTTGGTCACCCCCGCCTCGGTGAGGATCTGGGAGATCGTGGCCGCTTGGTACCCGTGCTCCTCAAAGATCTTGGCCGCTGCCGAAAGAATCGTCTGCCGGGTACGGATGGCCCGCAGCTGCTCAGCCACTGTGTCTCCTCCCTCCTCGGGATGGTCGAACGTGGGGGGATAAATAAACCGTCCAGTTCGTATCTTACAGGCCGGCCTCTTCCCTCCGCCCTGGTCGGGGAAATGTCCGGCAGGAAAGGGAAACCATGATCCTCGTCACGGGCGCAACCGGGACGATCGGCCGTGAAGTGCTCCGCCGCCTCCCCTCGGACCTGCCCGTACGCATCATGGCCAGGCAGCCCGAGCGGGTCACCGGCGCCCCTCCGGCCGCCCGGATCGTCCACGGAGACTTCACCGACCCCACCTCCCTGACGGACGCTCTGCACAACGTCCACACCGCCTTCCTGGTCACGAATCCCGACGGCGACGACGACACGCGCTTCCTGGACCCGGCCCGCGCGGCCGGCGTCCGGCACATCGTCAAGCTCTCGGCCGCCGCCGTCACCGACCCGGCCGCCGACGACCTGATCACCCGTCGCCAGCGCCACAACGAGGACCTGCTGCGCGCCTCGGGCATCCACTGGACCCTGCTGCGCCCCCGCGCCTTCATGTCCAACACCCTGTCCTGGGCCCGCTCGATCCGCTCCGGCCAGGTTGTACGCGCCCCGTACGGCAGCTCGGCCAACGCCTGCGTCGACCCGTGGGACGTCGCGGAGGTGGCCGCCCTGGCCCTCACGGGGCGGGACCGGGACCACGCGGGCGGGGCCTACACCCTGACCGGCCCTCAGGCCCTGTCGGCCGCCGAACAGACGGCCCAGCTCGCCGGGCTCCTCGGTGAGCCACTGCGCTTCGAGGAGCTAAGCCCTCAGCGGGCCCGTGCGGCCCTGGAAGCGCGCCACCCGACCGAGATCGCCTCCGCCCTCCTGGAGAGCGCCAGACGGCAGCACAGCGGCTCCAAGGCGGACGTGGACCCCACCCTCCCCGGCCTGCTCGGGCGCCCCGCCCGGACGTTCCTCGACTGGGCATCCGACCACCTGGACGCGTTCCGGCCCGACCCCACCGCGAGGACCTAGGCGGCAGGGACCGAAGTCCGTTCAGTCCCTCGCCGTTCGGTCCCTCTTGGGTCCCTCGGATGAAAGTGCAGGTCAGAAGCTTGCGTTCTCCAAGACCCAGGGCCCAAAGGGACTGAAGGGACTCAAGGTCGGTAGTTATAAGCCAATTGTGTGTGCGTGTGTATGCGCACACGCGTAGAACGACCCTATATATCCCTTTGTACCTACTACTCTGGTCCTGAAGCGCTGATAACTACTGACCTTGAGTCCCTTCAGTCCCTCCGTTTTTCCCCCACAAGCTTCTGACCTGCACTTTCATCCGAGGGACCCAAGAGGGACCGAAACTTCCAGTCCCTCCGTTCCGCGTTCAGTCCCTCCCCTTCGGTCCCTCCCCGTGGCGCCGGGCTCATCCGCCCGACGCGCCCGGCCCGGACGCGCAACGTGCCCTCGGGGAAGGGACCGAAGGGACTCGCGGAACGAAGAGTCCCGCCCACTGAGGGACGCCTGTTGTAGGCTCTGATCCGAATCTGAAAACTCAGTCCCTTCAGTCCCTCAGCCTGGCAGTAAAACCGATCTGACCTGGGCTTTCTCCGAAGGGACTGAATCGTTCAGGACTGAACAACCTGTTGGCCCCTCGGCAAGGACGATCAGCGTGCCGCGTCAAAGAGAGACCAGTGGCCCGCATGCGGCGGGACCCACGAGTCCCTTCGACATGGCCCGTTGGTGCGCGGCGAACGGCTGGCCCGTCCACCCCCTGGCCGCCGGCCGCAAGACTCCCGCGGGCAACTGCCCGGCCTGCCGCGAGGACCCCCACCGCCCGGCGGACTGCCCCTGCCTGCCCGCCGGCAAGTGGTGCCATGGCTTCCACGCCGCGACCACCGACCCGGAACGCCTGGCCGCCTGGTGGGGCGTCAACCCCACGCTCGGCGTCGGCGTCTCGTGCGGCCCGCCCGGCCTGGTCGTACTGGACATCGACGCACACAGTTCCGAAGTCCCGCACCGTGACCGGCTGCTGCCCGGCATCCCGATCCACGAGAGCGTCAATCTCACCGGCCTGGCCTCCGGCTTCGACACCCTCGCGCTCCTCGCCGCCCTGCGCGGTCACCCCAGCCCCGCGGACGATGAGGCCACCCTGCGCGTCCGCACTCCGTCCGGCGGCCTTCACATCTGGTACCGCACCGCACCCGGCGGACCGCGCTACCGCTCGTCCGTGGGCTCCAGCCCCAAGGTCGCCCTGGCCTGGCAGGTCGATGTCCGGGCCACTGGCGGCTACATCGTCACCCCGGCCACCCGCACCCGCGCAGGCACCTACACCCCCGTCGGCCCGGCCCGCATGCCCGCCCCCCTCCCCGACTGGCTCGCCGCCGAACTTCTGCGCACCGGCCACACACCGGGCCCAGACCCCGTACGAGTCCCCGCGCCCCGCCCCGTACGCGCGACACGCGCCGCCCGGGGCGGCGCGCGCGCGCTCCGGGTGCTGGAACCCCTGCTCGCCGAGGTCCGGGCCTGTGCGGCGGCCACCGAGGGCACCGCGTTCACCGAGAAGCTCAACCGGGCCGCCTACACCGCGGGCGGACTCGTCGCCGCCGGGCGCCTCACCGAACCCCGCGCCAAGGACCTGCTCACCGATGCGGCCGACGCCGCGCGCCCGCATCGCCACCGGCACAGCCTCACCGTCATCGCCTCAGCCCTGTCCGCCGGCGCAGCCCGCCCGCTCGATCCCGAAGGACGCCCATGAGCAGCGCCGACAGCAGCCCGCGCTTCGACGCCACTGCCGCAGCGCAGCAGATGCTCGCCCTCGAAGCCGAGGGCGGCCTTCCCGGCCTGCCCGCCCAGCAGAACGCCTCCGTGGTCAGCGAACCGGCCCCGCCCGAGGGCCGGCTGCCCTCCCTCCTGACCGACCGGGGCAACGCGAAGCTGTTCGCCGTGATGTTCGGTGACCAGTTCCGGCACGTCGAGGGCTTGGGCTGGTACCACTGGGACCAGTACCGCTGGAAGCGCACGGGCGGCGAGAAGGCGGCGGTCTGGGCGGCGGGCGATCTGGCCGAGCAGATGCCCCCCACCGATCCCACCGGCCAGTTCACGGACCGGGAACTGCGCGCCCATCGCCGCCGCTCCATGTCGACCCCCGGCATCAAGGCCATGCTCACGCAGGCGAAGGCATCCCCCGCCCTCGCCCTGGACCCGGACGTCCTGGACGGCGACCCCTACGCCCTGTGCACCCCGGCCGGCGTCGTGGACCTCCACACCGGGAACCTGCGCAAGCCCGACCCCGAGGGCGACATGCACTCCCGGGCCACGAGTGTCGCGCCCGAGGAGACACCGACCCCACGCTGGCACCGCTTCCTGCACGACACGTTCGGCGCCGACGCCAAGGGCGAGGAGACGATCCACTTCCTCCACCTGCTCCTCGGCTACTCCATCACCGGCGACGTCGGCGCGCAGGTGCTCCCGTTCCTGTACGGGACCGGCGCGAACGGCAAGTCCGTGCTGCTGGACGTGATGACGCAGATCCTCGGCGACTACGCGCAGGCCGCGCCGCCGGGCTTCCTCATGGAGAAGGGCAAGTTCTCCGAGCACTCCACCGAGCTCACCGAGCTGCACGGCCGGCGCATCGTCGTCTGCTCGGAGCTCAAGCCGAACGACAAGTTCGACGAGTCCCGGGTGAAGCTGCTGACCGGCGGCGACCGCATCATGGCACGCCGCATGCGACAGGATTTCTTCAGCTTCAATCCCACCCACAAGCTCTGGCTGCTGGGCAATCACCGCCCCGAAGTCGGCACCGGCGGTCACGCGTTCTGGCGCCGCATCCGCCTCATCCCGTTCGAACGCGTCGTTCCCGCAGCCCGCAAGATTGACAACCTCGCCAAGGAGCTCGTCCAGAGCGAGGGGCCCGGCATCCTGCAGTGGCTCATCGAGGGCGCCAAGCTCTACCTGGTGACCCGCGACCCGCTCGACGGCCCCGCCACGGTCCGCTCGGCCACCGCCGCCTACGCCACCACCGAGGACCACATCGGCCGCTTCCTCGCCGAGTGCTGCACCACCCACACCGCGGACCTCCGCGTGGAACAGGGCCTGCTGTACGCGGCGTACAGCAGCTGGTGCGGAGCCGGCGAAGGCATCCGTCCCGCCACGGCCCGCGCGTTCGCGACCAGGGTCCGCCAGGAACTCTCCCTCGCCTCGCCCGCCGACATGATGAAGTCCAGCGGCAAGAAGTACTACCCCGGCCTGGGACTCCTCACCGACGAAGACTCCAGGACCGGCCTTGGCTGACGTACGCACCCGGCACACACCCGCCGGTCCGGCCTACCATGAACACGGTGCCCCCACCAGGGAACGTGCTCACACCCACCCCGGCCTCCTCCCGGCCGGCCGACACACAAAGGGGCTGCAGCCATGAGCTCGCTGCTGAACGAGAGCGACCTCCACCACGAGAACGCCGTGGTCTGGCTGGAGAACCCCGACAATCTCGACTACGTACGCCAGGCGCTCGACAAGACCACCCGCCGTCGCGGAAAGCCCCGCTACGAACGCGACGGACGCATGGTCGGCTACACCGAGCTGGAGCCCCACACCGAGGCCGACCCCGACAGCGGACTCCACCTGCGCCGGGTCTTCTTCCTGCTCCCCCACGACCGTGATGCCGACCCCGACGGCCCGTACCACGAGGGCGCCCCCGGCGAGGCGGTCGACCCGAGCACCATCGAGCCGAAGCGCGTCGGCGACAAGACGCCCCGCTCACAACGCGGCCTGGCCGCGACGTCGGAGACCGGCAGCTGACGGGGTGGGGGGATTATTACGCCGTAATAATCCCCCCACCCCGCCGACTTATTACGCCGTAATAACCGTCCCACGCCCCCTCCCCCGGCCCTCCAAGCCCGGCTCCCCACCCCCCAGGAGCCGGGCTCTTGAGCGTCCCTCAAACAAAAAACAGCCAGAACTAACGCGTCGATACCGAAAAGGATCATTGGGGTTAGTAAGGTGGCTGCCATGACTTCGCCCTCCCCCGGCGACCGCGAAAAGGTCGTCTCCAAGCTGCCCCCGGTACTGCAACAGGACCTGAAGATCCGGGCCGCCCAGCACACCATCGACATCCAGCACGCCGTCGAAGCAGGCATCGAGGCATGGCGGCGGCTCGGATCCAACCTCTCCCCCATCGACACCGCCGGCGCCAAGTCCTTCGCCACGTTCCTTCCTGACGGCCAGTGGGACGGCTTCCGCGCCGACTGCGCCTCCCGGGGCGTCTCCCTCATCCAGGGCCTCGCCCAGTCCGTCATGATGTGGCTGGAGACGAACCCGGCGCCCACCGTCGTACGCCCCGAGCACCCGAAGCGCATCATCACCTGCAACCAGAAGGGCGGCGTCGGCAAGACCGCCATCGCCGCAGGCACCGGCGAAGCCCTCGCCGAGGACCCGGGCGCGCTCCACCCGGTCCGCATCTCCAAGCACTTCGCGGCCGCCCTCGCCGAGGACGAGAACCCCTCGCCCCTCGATTACGAGGACCTCCCCGGTCTCGGACTGCGCGTCCTCCTCGTGGACTTCGACCCCCAGTGCCACCTCACCAAGCAGCTCGGCCACCAGCCGCTGCCCATCGAGGGCGACAGCCTCACCAAGCACATGGCCGGCGAGGCCAAGGGCAGCCTGGCCGATCTCATCGTCCCCATCGAGGACGCCCGCTTCGGCGACCGCCTCCACCTGCTGCCCGCCTGCACCGACGCCTTCCTCCTGGACGTCAAGCTCTCCGGGGTCCGCGCCCGCGAAGCAGCCCTGGAACGCGCCCTGTCGGCCATCGAGGCCGACTACGACGCCGTCATCATCGACTGCCCGCCGAGTCTCGGCCTCAGCATGGACGCCGCCGCCTACTACGGCCGGCGCCGCCAGGGCGAGGCCCCGGGCAACTCCGGCGTACTCGTCGTAGTCCAGGCCGAGGACAGCTCCGCCGACGCCTACGGACTCCTCACCTCCCAGATCGAGGACCTTCGCGACGACATGCATCTCGAACTCGACTACCTCGGCATCGTCGTCAACCACTACGACGCCCGCCGCGGCTACATCGCCACCTCGTCCCTCAACTCCTGGATGGACATAAAGGATCCCCGCGTCGTCGGCGTCATCGGCGACCTCAAGGAACAGAAGGAAGCCGTACGCGTGAAGCAGCCCCTGCTCGCCTACTCCCCCCGATGCGACCAGGCCGTCGGCCTGCGCGCCCTCGCTCGGGAGATCTCATGAGCAAGGCATCCCGCCTCGGCGCCGGCTCCTCCTTCGGCCACACCCAGTCCATCAGCGCCCGCCGCGCCGCCATCAACCAGGTCGCCGCCGCCCCCACCGAGGGCGCCCCGCCCCCGGTCGAGCTCTCCGTCGACATCATCAGCCTGAACCCCGACAACCCGAGGTCCGACCTCGGCGACCTCACCGACCTCGGCAACAGCCTCCGCGACCACGGCCAGAAGACCGCGATCAGCATCATGGGCCGCTTCGCCTACCTCGAAGGCAACCCGGGCCGCGAGAACGACCTCGAACCAGGCACCAAGTACGTCGTCATCGACGGCAACTCCCGCCTCGCCGCCTCCCGCGAAGCCGGCCTCACCGAGATCAAGGTGATGCTGGACGACAAGCTGGGCAGCAACCCCGACGAGATACTGGAATCGGCCCTCGTCGCCAACATCCACCGCCAGGAGCTCAACCACCTGGACGAGGCCAAGGCCCTGGAACAGCTCCTGAAGATCCACGGCACCCAGGAAGCCCTCGCCGCCCGCCTCCACCGCTCCCAGGGCTGGGTCTCCCAGCGCCTCGCGCTGCTGACCCTGACCCCCTCACTCAAGGAGAAGCTCCAGTCGGGCGAGGAATCCGCGGCCACGCTGCGTCTGGTCGGCAAGAAGAAGGCCGAGGACCAGGAGGCCCACCTCCAGCAGCTGAAGGCCACCAGGCCCCAGAAGCCCCGCACCCCCAAGCAGAAGCGGCAGTCCCCCGCGGAGCCCCCCACCCGCCTGCCCTCGACCGACGCCTACACCCTGGCGAGCCTGATCATCGAGGAGCTCGACGTCGCGTCCCGCCGCAAGCTCACGGAGCTGCTCGTCGACTTCAAGATCGAGGAGTCGAAGCGGATGAGGGCGGAGAAGTAGCCGCCGCACAGGGCTGGGTGCTCATTATTACGCCGTAATAACCGAAGCCGCAGTCTGCCTCCCGCCCACACGGCGGCGGTGGTACGAGACGGTCACCGCGCCGAGCAGCGGCCCCCAGGCGACCAGAGGCAGATAGAGCAGGCCCACGACCACGCTGCCGTGTGCGGTCAGATCGGGGTGGGGAAGCGCCCACCAGGCGACGAGCGGCGTCCACAGAACCGTCAGCACCAGTGCCCCGAAGGCAGCCGGGACGACGACAGCGAGCCGGGGGAGAGGACGCCCGCCGAGCAGGGGAATCCAGTGGGGGAGTAGCTCACCCCACGGCCGCACGAGCCCGAGGGTCAGGAGCGCGACCGCTTCGCTGAGCACGCTGAGGCCGAGCACGTAACCCGCACCCCAACCGGTGAAGTCCATCGCCGCGTAACCCGCGTCGGTGTAGCCGGCCGTGTGGCCCGTCGCCAGAAGAAGGCGCCATATGCCGGTCGGCAGCGTGACGAGCGCGCAGAGGTGGGCGGCGCGGACTGCCCAGCGAGGCGGTGCGGAAGTCATGTGCACCATCCTGTTGGCACGTCGGCCCACAGTCGTCGCCTCCGGGTACGAGCTCCCGCCCGGCCCGGAACGAGATCCCGCCCCACCGTCTCACCCGCGCGGGGGAGACCTGCCTCCTCCTACGGACCGCCCGCAGTATTACGCCGTAATAATCCACGCACCCGGCCCCGTGGGCCGCCGCATTATTACGCCGTAATACTGTGGCGCTGTCCGGCGCTCAGGCCCCCTCGCCCTGCCATCGCCCGGCAAGCACCACCGCACCACCCGCGACCGCGAGCCCCGCTAGGACGACACCGAACACCGTGGCGGCATCGGTCAGCCCCACGCCGTCGCTGAGGTACCCGACGGACACGGGCAGCAGCCCCGCCGGCACATAACCGCCCACGTTCAGCGCGGCATTGGCCTCGGCGAGGCGCCCGGGCGGAACGCTCGAGTTGAGCAGCGACAGACCGCCGAGCTGCCCCATGCCCTGCCCCGCTCCGGCGAGCAGCGCGGAGGCGATCAGCGCCATTATCGAGGCGTCCCGTACGGCGGCGATCAGGGCGACCATGCTCAGCACGGTGCTGACGGCCCCTGCGGTCAGGATGGCGGGCCGGGAGAGCCGCTGGACGGCGAACTGCACACCGGTGGCGGCGAGGAACATGGCGAAGGCCATGGCACCGGCGACGATCCGGCTGGTCGTCCCGAGCAGCCCCGACAGCAGCGAGGGCCCGAGCGACAGCACGAAGGAGGTCGCGGTGATGCCCGGCGCGAACACGGCGATTCCCAACCAGAGCTGACGACGATTCCCACGCGGCACCCCAGGCACCCGCACCCACACAGCGCCCTTCACCGGCCCGACGGGACGCCGGAGAGGCATCCGCACCACGGCGCCCACTGCAGTCATGAGCAGCACGGCCTCTACGACGAAGACGGTGACAGTGGGCGCGGGCAGCGTCTCGGAGAACACCCCGGCCAGGAGTGGCCCGAGACCGGCCCCGAAGACCATCGCGCAGGAGGCGAGCAGGGCGGCGAGGCGCCGCCGCCCGGGCCCTGCCACGTCGGTCACCGCCGCCATACCGGCCGAGACGACGGCCCCGACGGCGACCCCGGTGAACAGCCGCGCCACGATCAGCGAGGTCACGGTGGCGGCGGTCGCGAAGACCACGCAGGCGACCAGGGCGAGGCCCAGAGCCGGCAACAGCACGGGCTTACGCCCGAGCCGGTCGGAGGCCACCCCGGACACCAGGAGCGAGCCCAGCAGCCCGACGATGTAGAACGCGAACACGACGGTCAGCGTGCCCTTGGAGAACCCCATCTCCCGTTGCCACAGCACGTACAGCGGCGTCGCCGCATTGGACAACACGAACACGGCGGCCACTGGCCAAGCGGCCACCCACACCCACCACAACGGCGGCGTGGCCTCCGCACCGCCAACAGCGCCCCGCACAACCCCGACCCGAGTTCCGGACACGGCTGTTCCTCCCCACTACCTCAGTACGACTGAACTCGAACTTAGCATGAAGTACGATGAAACTCGTACAAGAAATGTGAGAGGGAAGACCCATGCCGTCACCCGCAACCACACCCGGTGAGCTCCCGAATCCCCTACCGGAACCCGCGGTGGAAGACCTACGCCTGGAGACCGTCCTGGGGGCGCTCAGCGACCCCCTACGCCTGACGATCGTCCGCAAACTCCTCCTGGAATCGGACCAGTACGACCACCCCTGCGGCTGGTTCAACCTGGACCGCCCCAAGTCCTCCCTCACCCACCACTTCAAGGCCCTACGCGAAGCCGGCATCACCCGCCAACGCCAATACGGCCTGGAACGCCGCAGCCACATTCGCACCTCCGACCTCAACACCCGCTTCCCCGGCCTCCTCGACCTGGTAGCGGCCTGGACCCCGGAGCTGTAGGGGAGACACGTCGACCGCGGATTATTACGCCGTAATAATCGCGACCGACGCGACAAGGAGGCAGCGTGCGGGGCCCCGGCGAGCCCACGACGATCCAGCTGTTGGCCGACCGGCACGACTCCCGGGGCGTCCCTCGTTTGACGAGGTGACCGACGGGGATCCGTGCGGGCGTCGCACCCATGACGAGCCTGAATGACGTCCTGGAGGAGGCCGTGGATGAGAGTTTGGGGCGGCATCACGGTCTTTTGAGATGCCGAACAGCGGGGGGAGCAGGGTCCTTCAGTGGCAGACCTCACGGTTGACCTCTACGAACTGCTTTCCACCTGACGTGGAGGTCAAGGCGCCAGCGCGGAGGCCACCTGAGCCAAGCGATCGGCAGGCAAGGCAAAGGGGTTGGTGGGGTTGCGGAAGGAGTACTTGCCGTCGTTCACGGAGAATCCGCCTCCGCCTATCGTCCAGCGCGCGGGGCCGGGTGCCCCTTGGTCCTTCAGGAGCGCAGCGGCGAGGGTCTCGGGGTCTTCCACGCTTGTGCGGGCGCGTAGCGCATCCGCCAGACGGTCGACAGCGTCGTCGGGTACTGCATCGTCGCCGAACGCAGGCAACAGGAGCAACAGACGGGAGTGGGGATCGGTGGTGCTGCCGCCAGGCCGCAGGTTGTCCGCAGCTGCCACGAGTTCAGGCCATGACAAACCCGGGCCCATGAAGTGCCCGTCGTCCCGGGCCAGTACCTCGGCCTGGTCCCAGTCGGGGTGGTGGAGAAGGTAGTCGGTTCCGGCATCGTCCGGGACAGTCCGGTAGACCACGCCCCGCTCCCAGAGCTGTCGCTGGAAGTCGCCGGCCACATCATAGTCCGCGCCGAACAGCAGCTCCTCGGCCTCCTCGCTCTGGGCACACGAGTAGAGGTGCCCCAGCCAGAAGAGCGGTTCGTCCAAGAGCCCGACCTGGTACGTGAAGAGACCACCGTCGTAACCGGCTATCCGCGCAGGATGAGGGTTTGTACTGTTCATCACGGAGGACATCATGCCGCCCTGGCTCCCACGCCCCTGAGACCGGGCGTACCCCAGCTGGTCATTGCCGGACGGCCATGAGAACTCCTACCGAAGTGGGTGGCGGGGGCCGGTCGGTTCGGTGGCTATGAGTCAGAGCGGTTGGCAAGCGGCCGCGTTTTTCCGGGGTGTTCGCCTGAACCGAGTGGTCTGGCTTGTGCAGAATGACGACGGAAGTCCGGCACACCTCTCGGCGCGGTTGGATACCTGGTGCGAGCACGTTCTGTCCGCCGCCGCACGGGACGGATTCGTGATCGGTATCAACCTGGTCGAGCGGATCGGTTGGGCAGCGGTGGTGAAGCATGCTCGGCGGGCTCTTGGGGGGATGCCGGATGAGACCGTACTTGCTGGTGTGTCCATGGGGGCAAGCGTCGTGGCCGATCTCTGGCCCGAGCGTCCCGCCACCACGGGCGTTCTCCTCCTGCACGCAGCCGTAGACCTCCCCGTCTCCGTTCGCCCCGGTCTGCGGGTTCAGTTGCACGCCGCTGAGCCGGATGACTTCGCACCGCCCGAGCGGGTTGCTGCTTTCTGCCAGGCGGCACGAGAGGCCGGCGTCGATGTGGAAGTCTTCCGTTACCCGGGCGTTGGCCACTTCTACATCGACGGTGAACTCCCTGACCACGATCCGGCGGCGGCCGAGCTGACCTGGCGCAGAGTGCTGGATTTCCTCAACCCGTCCGGCAGTGATGGCTGCGATGGGACGATCGCCTCGTAGCGGACCGCGAGCTTGTCGTAGTGCGCGGCGATGGCGCGGTGTCTCTTGAGTCGGTTGATCCCGCACTCGACCACTGGCGCTCGTGGTAGTCGACCGGGTCGAAGCGCGGCGGTCGGCCGCCGAGGGAGCCGAGTTTCCTGCGGTTACGCGCCTGGTCGGCCTTGTCCGGGATGGTGCAGCGGATCCTGCGGCGGCCCAGGTAGGCGCGGTTCTTGCGGGAGGCGTACGCCTTGTCGGCCCGTACGCGGTCGGGTCAGATGGGCGGCCGTCCCGCGTTCGCCCTTTCGGCAACAACGGCTCCAAAACCGCCCACTGTTCACCAGTGAGATCTCCCCGGGCCATGAAGCACGATCATTCATGGCTCATGATCCACTTTCGATACACGCCCTAGCTGTGTCTGCCTTGTACCGGCGGCACGGCTAGAGCGGGAGCGGGACGAGCTGAGTGATGTCGTTGTGGTTGCGGCCAAACTCGCCCCTCGACCTCTTACTGTTTTGTCCGCGCGAGCTCGGACTCTCGGATCATTGGTCCTTAAGTGATCCAACTATCTCGAAGATCAATTTCGAGGAGTTCTCAGGCGGATTCGGATGGGGTATAGCGGATTCCCGAGTAAATCTAGAATTCAGAATGAAGCACAGCGTTTCCGCCATGGAGCGGGGAGATGCCTGGAGCGAACAGGCAAATCCTCCGACAAGTCGCTCGCGAAGCGGGCTTCTGGCCCGGGAGCGAAGCGGACGGGCTGGGGTGGAGCGAAGCGGAACCCCTGACACGCTGCCATAAAGCGACAATCTGTCAGAGCATTCCGAAGTAAGGCAGCTTCGCTGCGTTCACGGAGCGAAGCAGAGGGAACGCCCGCGCTTCGCGCGGTGCGGGGCGCGAAGCGCGCCGGCATCTGTAGCCCTGGAGCGAAGCGGACGGGCGCGCCAAGCGAAGCGCGGCGCTTCGCTTGCTCATCGCGCAGCGATGAGG